>NZ_JAPFCE010000026.1:0-66028 GCF_026240895.1 Pseudomonas sp. DCB_AW | reverse complement strand
CGGTGGGCTGGATGAACTGCCCCTTGGCCAAGTGCGCCGGTAGGTTGGCCGGGCGCTCCAGGCCGCCGGCAACCAGGCGTGCGCCTTCTTCGATGCCGATGCGGATATACCCGGTGACCTTGTCATATCGCCACTTTCCACCTTCACCTCGCTGCTGTGCCGCAACCGCACCAGCAGTCGCTTGCCAGCCGCCGTACTCCCCGCCAGCCCTTCCAGGCGGTCCAGCAACGCTGGCCCATTCATCTGCCCAGCCTGGCGCAGCACGTCGCGCGCTGCGGCCCACTGCCCATCATCTTGCCGCGGCGCTGCTGGCGAGGCGGCCGCCGCTTCGGCGGTAACCGGCACCTCGAGGTGCCGCCCCAACTGCGCCCACTCGGCCGGCTCCAGCTCGACAGTCAGGTCCACGGGCCAGTCACCAATCTGTCCACGAATTCTCACGATGCTTTCCTTGAACGCAGGTCAATGCAGCCATGCTACAGCAACATGAAACCTGCGCCACACAGGCTGGCGGGAGGCGGAAAAATTGTTATAACATTACCAAATCATTCCCAGCCTGCTCCTGGAGTCTTCCATGCGTCGCCTGCTGCTCGCCCTGCCCTTCGCTCTGCTGCCCCTCGCCATGGCCCATGCCCACGATGACCATGACCATGATCACGCCCATGGCACCCTCGGCGCCCATGAGCATGGCGTGGCCAAGCTCAACGCCGTGCTCGATGGCAACACCCTGGAGCTGGAACTGGACAGCCCGGCGATGAACCTGGTCGGTTTCGAGCACGCTGCCAATAGCGATGCCGACAAAGCCAAGGTCGCCGCCGTGCGCCAGCAGCTCGAGCAACCCTTGCAGCTGTTCGGCCTGGCAGCAGCCGCTGGGTGCAAGGACGATGCACAGGAGCTGGAAAGCCCGCTGTTCGGCGATGCCCCGAAAGCCGACGATGATGGCGACGAGCATGAGCACGGCCATGAGCACAGCGACATTGGTGCGCATTACCAACTGACCTGCGCCAACCCGGACAGCCTCACCCAGATCGACCTTGCCCCGCTGTTCAAGGCCTTCCCGGCTACCCAGAAGATCAACGTGCAACTGATCGGCCCTAAAGGTCAGAAAGGCGTTGAAGCGACACCCGCCAAGGCCGCGGTCGCGTTCTGAATGGGCCAGCCGCTGATCGAACTGCATGACCTGGTCTTTGCCTGGCCTGGCCAACCGGCCCTGCTGGATATTCCCGCCTTCCAGCTGGAGGCCGGCGAGGCGTTGTTTCTCAAAGGCCCCAGCGGCAGCGGCAAGACCACGCTGCTGGGCCTGCTGGGCGGCGTGAACCTGCCTGGCCAGGGCCGCATTCGCCTGCTCGGCCACGACCTCAGTGGCCTCGGCCAAGGCGCGCGCGATCGCTTCCGGGTCGACCACACGGGTTACATCTTCCAACAGTTCAACTTGCTGCCGTTTCTGTCGGTGCGCGAGAACGTCGAGCTGCCTTGCCGCTTTTCGCGCAGCCGCGCCACGCGCGCGGTCCAGCGCCATGGCAGTGTCGACCAGGCCGCCGCCACGCTGCTCGCCCACCTGGGCCTGGGCGACCCCGCCCTGCTTGCCCGGCGCGCCGACAGCCTGTCGATCGGCCAGCAACAACGGGTAGCCGCTGCGCGAGCACTGATCGGCCAGCCGGAATTGGTGATCGCCGACGAACCGACCTCGGCCCTCGATGCCGACACCCGCGAAGCCTTCATCCGCCTGTTGTTCGACGAGTGCCGGGCAGCCGGCGCCAGCCTGTTGTTCGTCAGCCATGACCAGAGCCTGGCACCGCTGTTCGACCGTCACCTTTCCCTGGCCGAGCTCAACCGCGCCGCCAAGCCCCGGGAGGCCTGATGTACCTGCTTCGTCTTGCCCTGGCCAGCCTGGCCAACCGCCGTTTCACCGCCTTCCTCACCGCGTTCGCCATTGCCCTGTCGGTGTGCCTGCTGCTGGCCGTAGAGCGCGTGCGCACCGAAGCCCGCGCCAGCTTCGCCAGCACCATCAGCGGTACCGACCTGATCGTCGGCGCCCGCTCGGGCTCGGTGAACCTGCTGCTGTATTCGGTGTTTCGTATCGGCAACGCCACCAACAACATCCGCTGGGACAGCTACCAGCATTACGCCCAGGACCCACGGGTGAAGTGGGCGATCCCTATTTCGCTGGGCGACTCGCACCGCGGCTATCGCGTGATGGGCACCACTGGCGACTACTTCAGCCACTATCAATATGGCCGCAGGCAGCACCTGGAGCTGAGCCAGGGCCGCGCCTTAGCTGACGACCCGTTCGAAGTGGTGCTCGGCGCCGAAGTGGCCGACGCCTTGCACTACACACTGGGCGACAAGCTGGTACTGGCGCATGGCGTTGCGGCGATCAGCCTGGTCAAGCATGACGACAAGCCGTTCACCGTGGTCGGCGTGCTCAAGCGTACGGGCACCCCGGTCGACCGCACCCTGCATATCAGCCTGGGTGGCATGGAGGCGATCCATATCGATTGGCACAACGGCGTGCCCGCCCGCGGTGCCGGGCGCATCAGTGCCGACCAGGCACGTACCATGGACCTGCAACCTGCCGCCATCACCGCGTTCATGCTTGGCCTCAACAGCAAGATCGCCACCTTCAGCCTGCAACGGGAAATCAACGAGTACCGCAACGAACCCTTGCTAGCGATCTTGCCCGGTGTGGCCCTGCAGGAGCTTTGGAGCCTGATGGGCACCGCCGAGCAGGCGCTGTTCGTGGTTTCGCTGTTCGTGGTGCTGACCGGGTTGATTGGCATGCTGACGGCGATTCTCACCAGCCTCAACGAGCGCCGGCGGGAGATGGCGATCTTGCGCTCGGTCGGTGCCCGGCCCTGGCATATCGCCGGGTTGCTGATACTGGAGGCGCTGTCGCTGGCCGTGGTGGGGATCGTCGCCGGGCTAGGCTTGCTGTACGCCGGCATCGCCCTGGCGCAGGGCTATGTGCAGGCCAACTATGGGTTGTTCCTGCCGCTGGCCCTGCCGAGTGCCCATGAATGGACGCTGCTGGCTATTATCCTCGGGGCTGCACTGCTGATGGGCAGCGTGCCGGCCTGGCGTGCCTATCGGCAGTCGCTGGCCGATGGCTTGTCGATCCACCTCTGAGAGCCTGCAATGATCAAAAACCTCATCCCCCTCTTCGCGGGCAAACCTTGTGGAGCACCTGTGGGAGCGGGCTTGCCCGCGAAGAGGCCAGCATTGCAGACACTGCTGGTCCTGCTTCTGACCGTGGCGATGCCATTGTGGGCCGCTGAGCCCCGCGAACTGGACTGGCCCGCCCTCATTCCAGAAGGCGCCCCTGTCATCCCGCCGCAACTGGCTCCGCTGCACGACCTGTCACAGCTGAGCGACGCTCTGGCCGCCGAATCGGCGCCCGCCGCCCGCCAGCAGGCGCCGGATGCCCCGGTGGTGAAAAGCCTGGATGGCCAGCAGATCAAGCTGCCGGGCTACATCGTGCCGCTGGAGGTCAGCGAAGAAGGCCGCACCACCGAGTTCCTCTTGGTGCCCTACTACGGCGCTTGCATCCACGTGCCGCCACCACCCTCGAACCAGATCGTGCACATCTTCAGCGAGATGGGCGTGCGCGTCGAAGACCTGTATCAGCCCTACTGGATCGAGGGAAAGATGCAGGTGAGCGCCTCCAGCAGCGAACTGGCCGACGCCGGATACCAGATGGAAGCCGAGAAAATATACGCTTATGAGCTGAAGTGAGAACTGTTTCGAATTCGTTCCGACGCTTCTTTGAGCTGGGTCAAACTTTCGGTTTAGACGCATCCGTACCATTGGACTACTCAATTACTAATGTCCTCTGGGAGCTTCCATGAACAAGTCCTTGCTCGGCGCCTCGCTTGTGGCCCTTGCGCTCGCCGCCCCTGCCGCCCACGCCTACCAGGCAGGCGATATGATCCTGCGCGCCGGTGCCATCACTACCGCACCGAACGAAAGCAGCGGCGACCTCAAGTTCGACGGCAACAAGGTGTCGGGCACCAAGGCGACCCTGGACAGCGACACCCAGCTGGGCCTGACCTTCGCCTACATGCTCACCGACCACATCGGCCTGGAGCTGCTGGCGGCCACCCCGTTCAAGCACACCGTGGGCGTCAAGGGCCTGGGCGGCGGCCTGGACGGCAAGCTGGCCGACATCAAGCAACTGCCACCGACCCTGTCGCTGCAGTACTACCCGATGGAGCCGAACTCCCGCTTCCAGCCGTATGCCGGTGTGGGCATCAACTACACCCTGTTCTTCGATGAAGACCTGAGCAGCGCGCGTAAAGAACAAGGCTTCAGCAACCTGAAGCTGCAGGATTCGGTCGGCATCGCTGGCCAACTGGGCATGGACTACATGCTCACCGACAACCTGCTGGTCAACGCCTCGGTCTGGTACGTCGACATCGACACCAAGGCCAGCGTCAACGGCCCGACCGCGCTGGGCTACAGCAAGACCAAGGTCGACGTCGACGTCGACCCGTGGGTCTACATGGTCGGCCTTGGCTACAAGTTCTGATCCCTGGCAGGGAGGGCGGCCGTTGCCGCGCTCCCTGTTCTTGCCCCCAGCCAGCAACCCAAGGCTGTCGCACTGATCCCCGCCCCCAGCCCGCACACCGCCGCCCACCCCCATCGGGCAAAGACCCAGGTCGCCAGCACCGCGCCCAATCCGCTACCCAGTGAATAGCAACACATGTAGGCGCCAATCAGGCGGCTCGCCTGTGCGCTGCGCCCGGCCAGCAACAGGCTCTGATTGGTGACATGCACGGCCTGCACCGCAAAATCGAGCAACACCACCCCCACTAGAAACGCCAGCAGCGAATGCTCGACGAACGCCGTCGGCAGCCACGACACCGTCAGTACCGCCAGGGCGAACCCGGTGGTGCGCTCGCCGCGGCCTTGATCGGCCAACCGGCCGGCCCGGGAAGCAGCAACCGCGCCTGCCACGCCGGCCAGGCCAATCAGGCCGATCTGGGTGTGGCTGAGCGCCAAGGGCGAAGCGCTCAGCGGCAGCACCATCGCGCTCCACAGCACGCTGAAGGCGGCAAAGATCAACAGGCCGTATAACCCGCGTCGGCGCAGGGCAGGGTCTTCCTTGAACAACGCCCAAAGCGAGCCCGTCAATGCCAGGTAACCGAGGCGCTGCGCCGCCGGCCGGGCACCCGGCATGCCGCGCCAGAGCAGGCAGGCCATCAGCATCAGTACCCCAGCGGCGGCAAAATAGACGACACGCCAGCCCGCCATGTCTGCGACGAAGCCAGACACCAGCCGCGCCAGCAGAATGCCCAGCACCACCCCGCTGGTGACCGTGCCCACCGCCTGCCCCTGCTGTGCGGGGGTGGCCAGGGTGGCGGCATGCGCCACCATCACCTGCACCATGACGGCCATCAACCCGACCAGCGCCAGCGCCATCAGCAGCACCGCCCAGTCCCAGGCCATGCCTACCGCCAACAGGGCCAGGGCCGAAACCCACAACTGGCCGACGATCAGGCGCTTGCGGTCGATCAGGTCGCCTAGCGGCACGATCAGTAGCAAGCCCAGCGCATAACCGGCCTGGGTGGCGCCGACCACCCAGCCTATGCGCTGCTGCCCTACCCCCAGGTCCCGTGCCATGGACTCGAGCAAGGGCTGGGCGATGTACACCGTGGCCACTGCAATGCCGCAGGTGAGGGCCAGTAACAGGGTCATCGCACGGGTCAGGCGGGGTTGTGTAGCGTTCGGGGTGTGCATGGCGTATCCCTTCAATCTGGTTTCAAATTAAAACCACATATGGATTTCTAGCAAATGTGGTTTTAATCTGCAACCAGAACCCTTGAGAGAGCCGCACGATGCTCGACGAAACGAACGGACAATGCCCGGTAGCCCGGGCCCTTGAAGTATTGGGTGATCGCTGGGCGCTGATGATCCTGCGCGACGCCTTCGATGGCTTGCGCCGCTTCAGTGAGTTTCAGAAGAACCTCGGGCTGGCCAAGAACATCCTGGCCTCGAGGCTCAAGTTATTGGTGGAGAGTGGGCTGTTGGCGTTGCAGCCGGCATCGGATGGCAGTGCCTACAAAGAGTATGTGCTGACCGAAAAAGGGCGTTCGGTGTTTCCGTTGGTGATCGCCTTGCGCCAATGGGGGGAGCAGTTCTTGTTCGAGGCGGGAGAAACGCGATCGGCGTTGCTGGACCGCGCCACAGGGGAAACGCTCGAGACCCTGCAAGTGCGTGCTCGGGATGGGCGGGTGTTGGGGCCTGATGATTGTCAGCGCACGGTGGTGCAGCACGGTTGAGCCCGGCGCCACGTGGCTGGCAAGCCAAGACTCCTGTAGGAGCAGCCTTGTGCTGCGAAGAGGCCGGTGGCAGCAGTGAAAATCTACTGTGTTGCCACCGGCCTCTTCGCAGCGCAAGGCTGCTCCTACAGGACGGCGTGCGTTGCCGAGCCTGCGGTCAGGGCTTGCCGAGCAAGCGGGACAAGCCTTCGACCAATGGCGTTGGCGCCGGGAAATCGAAGCGCGTCAGCAAGCGCTGGTTATCCGCCCGCGAATGGCGAATGTCGCCCGAGCGGGCTGGGCCATAGCTGATCGCTGGCAAGCTGCCGATTACCTTTTCCAGGGCCGTCAACAGCTGGTTGAGCGAAGTCGCCTGGTTCAGGCCGATGTTCACCGCGCCCTCCTCGACCTGCTGCTGCTCCAACGCCTGAATCATCACGTGCACCAGGTCCCCTACATAAAGGAAATCCCGGGTCTGCTCACCATCCCCGAACACCGTGATCGGCAGCCCTTGGGTGGCACGCTCGCTGAAGATGCTGATCACGCCCGAATACGGCGAGGAAGGGTCCTGGCGCGGGCCGAAGATATTGAAGAAGCGGAACACCACCGGCTCCAGACCATGCTGGCGGCGGTAGAAATCCAGGTACTGCTCGCTGGCCAGCTTATCCACAGCGTAAGGGGTCAACGGCGCTTTCGGTGTTTCTTCAGCAATCGACTCGCCTTCGCCGTTGTTGCCATACACCGCAGCACTGGAGGCGAACAGCACCCGACGCACGCCGTGCAGGCGCATGGCTTCGCAGACATTCAGGGTGCCGATGAAATTGCTCTGGTGAGTCTTTACCGGATCCTCGACCGAAGCCTGCACCGACGCCACGGCCGCCAGGTGCACCACCGCAGCGCAACCAGCGGCCGCACGGCTGACCAACCCGGCATCGGCGACATCGCCTTCGATCAGTTCCAACCGTGGGTGGGAAATCTGCAGGTTATCCCGCTTGCCAGTGGACAGGTCGTCGAGAATGCGTACGGCGTAACCTTTGGCCAACAGCGCATCGCACAGGTGAGAGCCGATGAAGCCGGCACCGCCGGTGATCAGGATGGGGGCATCAGCCATGGCGGTAGAAACGGTCCAGTAGGGGCGGCAGGCCGGCGCGCCAGGCGCGGGGCTTGATACCGAAGGTGTGAAGGATTTTCTTGCAGGCCAGCACGGCGTGCTGGGGCTCTTCGCTGGCGTCCGGCCGGGCGGCATGGGCCTGTGGCGTGGGCGCCTGCACCGCCAGCTGACGGTACTGGCCAGCCTCGGTCAAAATCGCCTGCCCCAGCGCCAGTGGCGTGGTCGCTTCGTTGCCGGCGTAATGGTAGGTGCCCCACAGCGGCGCGCTGCAATCGAGCTGCTTGAGCACCGACAGGATCACCCGGGCAGCGTCATCGACCGGCGTCGGGTTGCCGCGGCGGTCATCTGCCAGCAGCAATTCCTGGGGTTGTTCGGCGCGGGTCAGGAAACGGCCCAGTGCACCGTCGACGCTTTCATCGAGCAGCCAGCCAAAGCGCAGCAGCACATGTTGCGGGCACGCCGCCCGCACGCTCTGCTCGATGCGCCACAGGGCCTGGCCACGCAGGCCGAGCGGCACCGGTTCGTCTTTCTCGCTGTAGGCCGTGGCCCGCGACCCGTCGAAAACCCGGTAGCTCGAAGGCTGCACCAAGGTGATCTGGTGGTGCTGGCACAACTCTGCCAGCCGCTCCACCGCCCGCTCTTGCTGAGCCAGGCGTTGTTCGCTGACCGACTCGGCCTGGAACCAGTCGAAGTAATAGGCCAGGTTGACCAAGGCATTGGGGCGGTGATCGTCGAGCAGCTGAGTGAGGCTGGCCGGGTCCCAGCCGTTCTCCGGCGGGCGCGGTGCCAGGAATGCAATGTCCTCTTCAGCCCCGAGACGAATCAGCGCTTGCCCGAGGGCATTGCCACCACCCAACAGCATTAGGCGCATACGCATAGAGTCAGCAGATCCGGAGAGGTTGATTGAGGGAAAGGGGTCATTTTGCGGTTTCCGGGCGGGGAAGTCCAACCCTAGGCTGGGATGAACTTGCACAGCCCATTCCTACCACTGCATGAGAAATGCCCTACACAGCGCATGAGCCTGGTCCTGCATCACAACTGAAAAAAGCCTGGCTCAATAACCCACAGCCCAACAAACATACCGACTATCCCTACATACAAGGAAAAAAACAATGACAGGAAGTTATTACCAACCTTTACCTGAAATCCTGCATTTGCGCTTTCAGAAAAAGCAGGCGCGATTGCTGAGCAAGTTATCACTGAAGCTATCTGCACTGGGAGGCCCGGACGCTAAGGGTGTGGCGGCAGTATCCAAAGACTTCGCAAAGCGCTTGGAACATACGCTGCACACGGGCCAGCGAAATTTAATCAGCGCTTTCGCAGGCGGGAAAATCAGTGCGATCGAGTTTTCCTGCATGCAATCTCCACTACCTGATCCAATACCTGACTCACTTCCAGCGATGAGCAAAATGCTTAAAGACCCCATCGTTCTGTACCTCGCTTCACGCAACCAGATTCTTCTCGGCCTTGTTGGCTTCCGCTCATTCGCTTTCGACATTGACAATGGCGGGATGCAAGTGCGGCTAGTGGGTAATTTCAAAGGAGGGGGCCAAATTGCCCTAGTAGATGAAGATGAAAGTCAGGATGCAGAGTTGAGTTCTCATGCAGGTGTTGGCTTAGGTTTACATACTGAGCCGCCCTACTACTGCTCGGTCTTATCTCAAGCCGCCCACTCCCCTGCTCCGAGCGCATTGATTCTGACCGCCAGATGGAATCCAAAGGACGAGCCGACACGCCTCACGCCCGTTCGAAATATCGTCGAAAAACTCAACAGCCTAGACGCTCTGGCCCTCACATCAGAATCATTTTGCTTTACACGTAGCGACTGTTTTGAAAAAGATGAAAACTATTCCGCTGCTGCCAATTCTATTCTGCAATTCGATCAGCAGAGTGATTTCACCTTGCGTTATAGCAGTTATCGTTATTCCCTGCATCATGAGGCCTGTGAGCCTGCGCAGCGAGCCTATCGATCATTCAAGCGACTTGTTGAGAGCGCCACGCCCCATTTTTTCTCATTACATTCTGACTCGGCG
Source organism: Pseudomonas sp. DCB_AW (assembly GCF_026240895.1). Taxonomy (NCBI): domain Bacteria; kingdom Pseudomonadati; phylum Pseudomonadota; class Gammaproteobacteria; order Pseudomonadales; family Pseudomonadaceae; genus Pseudomonas; species Pseudomonas sp. DCB_AW. The sequence goes on along the minus strand of NZ_JAPFCE010000026.1, from coordinate 56,630 downwards.
CTGCTGATCAACAACAGCCAGACGCTCCACGCACGTGAAATTATCCAAGATAACCGGCGCCTATTGGTACGCTTGTTTGCATACTCGCCCGAGGCTCAGCCTTTGATTCTTCAAGAAGACCCTCTTGTCGTTCGCGGCTAAAAAGGAGGCACCGAGTGGAAGTTGAAGTTTCTACACTGATAATTCTCGCGGTTGTCGCATTGCTCGCTGGTTTTTTTGATGCCATTGCAGGGGGCGGGGGAATGCTAACGCTGCCCGCGCTGTTCATCGCAGGCATTGACCCACTGGCTGCAATGGCCACCAACAAACTGCAAGCGTCGTCGGCAAGCGTTTCTGCAGTGTGGGCATTTGCACGCAAGCGCATGATTGATTGGCGAGCTGGCATGCCCATGGCCATTCTGTCATTTGCAGGCGGTGCGGCGGGCGCATTATCGATCAGCCTGCTCGACAGAGCATTTCTGCAAGCATGCGTACCTGTCTTGTTGATCGCAGTCGCTGGCTACTTCGCACTCAGCCCCAAGCTCAACGAGCAAGAACGCAAACGTAGAGTATCGACAGCCTGCTTCGCGGCAACGATTGTGCCGCTGATCGGTTTCTATGATGGGATCTTTGGCCCAGGCACCGGCTCATTCTTCATGGTTGCGTTCACTGTATTGCTCGGGCAGAACATCTTGCAGGCGGTATGCAACAGCAAGTTGCTCAACGCATCCTGCAACCTGGGAGCACTATCGGTGTTCGTGCTGAGTGACTCGATCATCTGGCACTTGGCACTGACAATGGCAGCATGCGCCATCATCGGTGCACAAGCAGGCGCGCGCTGCGCGCTGCACTTCGGGCCACGCCTGATCAAACCCTTGCTGATTACAGTGTGCTGCCTGATGGCAACCAAGCTCCTGCTCAGCGATAACAACCCAATCGGAGAATGGGTCAGGCAATGCTGGATACAGCTCATCAGTCCAGGGCAGGTGTATTAAATGTTGCTTTAAGTAGCGAGCGAGAGGTTACTCGATCTCGAACAAGCCATTACTCAACGGCCCCACACTCAACCGCTCGCGCACGTCGTCATCGATACGCGGGTCATCCGGCCGGTACAGCTTGACCTGGCGATAGGCATTGATGCGGTTGATCTCTTCGCCCAGGTACTCCCACACCACACGGGTGCAGGCCGGGTTGCGTCGGTCACCGCTGGAAACGCCGGTCTTCAGGCCGTTCAGGCGGGTGATGCGGCTCTTGAAGCTGGGGATGAGGATGGTCTGGCTCATCTCGTTAAGGGTCAGCGACTCGTAGTCGATCAGGAACATCCGGTCCTGCAACTGGAACGCCGCGCCCAAGTAGCGGCAACGCACCTCGGCATGCAGGTCGGTGGCACTGCTGCGCTCCTGACGCTCCTGGCGCTCGAACAGGAAGCGGCCGCGCTCTTCACGCAGGTGCACCAGCGATAGCAGGATCGATCCCGGTACCGACATGCAGTTGGAGTACTCGAAGTAATAGCCGCAGTAGCGCGACAGGTTGCCCGCGTGCTCGTGCAAGGGGCGGAACAACTCGCTGATCGGGTCGCTTGGCTGTTCCGCCACCGCCGACACACGGGCGCCGATCAGCCGAGCGAACTGCTCGGGTGGCTGATTCAGCTCGTAATCCTCGACACCGAAGAAATCGCCGATGCGTTTGAGGTTGAAAGCCGTCGGACGGCTCTGGCCGCTGAGGTACTTGTTGAACTGCGCGCGGTTGATCGACAGCTGTCGGCAAACTTCCGAGATAGAGCGGTAGTGGCTGCAGGCCAGTTTGAGGTTGGTAGCGAAATGATCGCTCATGTTCAGAATCCAGGTGACGCGAATGGCGCAAGTTTAGCATCAAGTCGCATCAAGTCAGAGCAACCCGCGAAATTGTAACCACTCTTGTCATAGCCAAACATGCGCCCCAACGATAGCGGTGCGCCTGCCGTCCGCTGGTCATTCCACACGAAGAATAAGAATCGAGGTCATTTTAATGCTCGAAGTACTCAACGATTTCCTTTCAGGGAAACTCCTCATCGTGTTGATCGTCGGTCTCGGCGGTTACTTCACCATCCGCTCGCGGTTCGTCCAGTTCCGCCATTTTGCCCACATGTTCGGTGTGTTCAAGGAATCGCTGCGTGGCCAGGCAGGCCAGCTGAGCTCCTTCCAGGCCCTGATGCTGAGCCTCGCCGGCCGCGTTGGCGCCGGTAACATCGCCGGTGTTGGCATTGCCGTGACCCTGGGCGGCCCAGGCGCGGTCTTCTGGATGTGGGTCACCGCGCTGGTGGGCATGTCCAGCAGCTTCTTCGAATGCACGCTGGCCCAGGTCTACAAACGCGCAGATGGTGACGGCCTGTACCGTGGTGGCCCGGCCTACTACATCCAGCACGGCCTGAAGCGCAAGAACATGGCCATCGTGTTCTCGATCCTGCTGCTGGTCACCTACGGCTTCGCCTTCATTGGCCTGCAGTCGTACACCGTGACCCACTCGCTGCAGAACGCCTTTGCCTTCGACCCTAAGCACACCGGTATCGTCCTGGCCGTGCTGCTGGCCATCACCTTCCTCGGTGGCATCAAGCGCATCGCCGCCGTGTCTGACCTGTTGGTACCGGTCAAGACGCTGGCCTACATCGGCGTGACGCTGTACGTGATCGGCACCCAGATCGAGCACGTGCCAGCCATGCTGGAAACCATCTTCAAGAGCGCCTTCGGCCTCGACCCTGCGTTCGGCGGCCTGCTGGGCAGTGCCATCGTCATGGGCGTGAAGCGTGGCGTATTCGCCAACGAAGCAGGCCTGGGCAGTGCGCCCAACGTCGCTGCCGTGGCGGCCGTGAAGCACCCGGGCGCGCAAGGCGTGGTCCAGGCGTTCAGCGTATTCCTCGACACCTTCGTGATCTGCACCTGCACCGCGCTGCTGATCCTGCTGTCGGGCTTCTACACCCCAGGCTTCGAAGGTGACGGCATCGTCCTGACCCAAAACTCGCTGGCCGCCGTGGTCGGTGACTGGGGGCGCCTGTTCGTCAGCGTCGCGCTGTCGCTGTTCGTCTTCACCTGCATCCTCTACAACTACTACTTGGGCGAAAACAGCCTGCAGTTCCTGACCCGCAACCGTGCCGTGCTGATGCTGTTCCGCGGCCTGGTGCTGGCTCTGGTGGTGTGGGGTTCGATGCAGGACCTGTCGACCGTGTTCGCCTTCGCCGACATCACCATGACCTGCCTGGCCTTCGTCAACCTGGTCGCCCTGGCCCTGCTGTTCAAGGTCGGCCTGCGGGTGATGCGCGACTACGATGATCAGCGCAAGGCTGGCATCAAGCAGCCAGTGTTCGATTCGGCCAAGTTTGCCGACCTAGACCTGGACCGCAATGCCTGGCCTGCCAATACGCAGGCCGAAACAGCCGCTGACAAAGCCGTGGGCCAAGCCCAGCTTCAGCGCTGATATCCTGCCCTGCCCAGCCGCCCCACCTGCGGGCGGCTTTTCTTTCTCCGCTTACCGCCTCGGATGATCTCCATGCGCGCAGTAAAGAATCTTCTCGTCCTCTACACCGGCGGCACCATCGGCATGCTCGAAACCCCAGAAGGCCTGGCGCCAGCGGGTGGTTTCGAGGCGCGGATGCGCGAGCATTTCGCCCAGATGGCCGATGCACCCCAGCTGCACTGGACACTGCAGGAAATGAACCCGCTGCTCGACAGCGCCAACATGCAGCAGCACAACTGGCTGGCCATGCGCGATGCCATCGTCGAGGCGGTGGACGTTGCCGGCCATGATGCGGTGCTGGTCCTGCATGGCACCGACACCCTGGCTCACAGCGCCGCGGCGTTGTCGTTCCTGCTGCTTGGCTTGCCGGTGCCGGTGCTGTTGACCGGCTCGATGTTGCCGGCCGGTGCACCGGGCAGCGATGCCTGGGACAACCTGTGCGGCGCGCTGCGCCAGTTCGAACAAGGCCTGGAAAACGGCGTGCAGCTGTACTTCCACGGGCAGTTGCTGCACGGCTGCCGGGCCTCGAAACTGCGCAGCGAGGCCTTCGATGCCTTTGCCGCGCTGCCGCGCCATCGCGACGGTGAGCGTGCCACCACCCTGCCCGCCGAGCTTGGCTACCAGCACCCGCGCCAGCCGGTCAACCTGGCGGTGATGCCGGTGTTCCCTGGCTTGCAGGCCGGGCATCTGCGGGCAGTGCTCGACAGCGGCGTGCAAGGTTTACTGCTGGAGTGCTACGGCAGCGGCACAGGGCCCTCGGATGACCAGGCATTGCTGGACGTACTGCAAGCGGCGCGTCAGCGGGGTGTGGTGCTGGTTGCGATCAGCCAGTGCCCAGAAGGGTCGGTGGTGTTCGATACCTATGCGGCGGGTAACCGCCTGCGTGGCGCTGGCCTGGTCAGTGGCGGCGGCATGACCCGTGAGGCAGCGTTGGGCAAACTGTTTGCGCTGCTGGGGGCTGGGTTGGGTGCAGAAGCTGCTGAGCAGTGGTTTGCGCTGGATCTGTGTGGAGAGCGGGCTTAAGCGTCACGCTTTCGGGCCTCTTCGCGGGTAAACCCGCTCCTACAGGTACTGCACACGTCTCAAGAACTGTAAAGCCCCTGTGGGAGCGGGTTTACCCGCGAAGCGGCCCTAAAGGGAGAAGTTAATGGCGGAAGGCAGCGGGAGTCGAACCTGCCCGGGAACGGCTGCCGTCCCCAACCGGGTTTGAAGCCCGGCCGCGCCACCGGGCGCGATTGCCTTCCTTGAACTCAGTGCCTGGCCTGCTGTTGGGCCAGGGCGCTGTCGGCGCGGATGTAACGCTGGTCGGCCACCCGGCGAGTCAGGCCGATGCGGTCGAAATACTCAAGAATCTGCACACTGCGCTTGCGACCGATGCCCAACATATCGCGAAACGCAGCCACCTGCACTACCGGCGCGTCACTCACCTGGGCAAGCAGCAGCGCGGCCATGCGCTGTACCGTCGCTGCCGGGTAGAACAGGTCCCGCACCACCTGGTGCACCAGGCCCAGCCTGGCCAGCTTGCGCATCAGCAAGCGCACATCCGTTTCGGCGCAGCCCAATTCACTGGCCAGCGTCCGCACCCACGGCGGGTCGTACTGCCCTTCCAGCAAGCGGGGTTCCAACCGCGCCCATAGCGCGTTATCGGCCTCACTCAATTGCACCTTGTGATCGGGCAGGTGCAACCACGGGCCGCTGCTGGCAACCTGCCCCTCATCAAGCAATTCATCCAGCAGGCTGACAAACGCCGGACGCTCCAGCGGCAAGGCAGCAAAGCGCCGTAAACGGTCGCGGTCCGGGCCGAGCTGGTCGGGCTCCTGCTGATGAAACAGTGCCAGCCGCTCCAGCACCTGCTGCTTCAACACCCCCCACGTCGCACGGGCAAATAGCAGCGGCCCCTGGCGCGTGGCAATCACCAGAACATTCGCGGGCAACTGCCAGCTCGCACGCAGGCGGTTGAACTGCCGCTCCAGCCGCTGCGGGTCGAGCCCTGCGGGCGCGGCATCCAACAAGGCGGGTAATGCTTGCTCCAGGCCCTCGGCATCACGCAGCACCTGCAACTGGCGCAGCCGCGCCTCGCTTCGACGCTGCCGACTGGGCGCAAACGGGTCAAGCACCCACCCGCCCCCCAGCGTGCGCTGGGCGCGCTGGTCGCGCAGCACCAGCCGGTCGCCATGCACGGCCTGCAGCGGCGCGTTGAGTAGCAACTGGGCAAACATGCGCTGGCCGGCCAGCAGTACCTCACCTTCGAGCAGCGCCACGCGGGCGGTCACATCCTGAGTGCCGAGGTGGACGTGCACAGCGCTGAAGTGCTCGAGCGGGCGGGTTTCCCCCGCCAGCAACGTCAGCTCGATATCGATCCGAACGCTGGGTGCGTGCAGCCATTCGGGCACCAGCCAGTCACCCCGGTGCACCTGTTCGACGGCCAACCGTTCGGCAGCGATGTTCAGCGCCACCCGCTGGCCCGCTTCGGCCATCAGCGCGGCCTGGCTCTGGGCATGCAGGCCGCGCACCCGCACGGGTTTGCCAGCCTTGCCCAACAACAGGGTGTCGCCCGCACTGACCTGGCCGGCCAATGCCGTGCCGGTGACCACCACGCCGGCGCCAGACACCGCGAAGGCGCGGTCGATGGCCAGGCGAAAACCGCCGCGCACACTGCGCTGCCGCACCCGCCCTTGCGCCTGCAGCAGTGCCTGGCGCAATGCCTCCACACCCTCGCCCGTGATGCTCGACAGGGCAAACTGCGAGGCCCCCACATACGGCCCCGGCGCCAGCAGCGCGGCGATCTGCGCGTGCACTTCGGCCAGGCGAGCCGGCGCTACCCGGTCGCATTTGCTGACCGCCACTAACGCCTGAGGAATGCCCAGCAACTCGATGATCGCCAGGTGCTCGCGGGTTTGCGGCATGACGCCGTCGTCCGCAGCCACCACCAGCAACACCAGGTCGATGCCGTGCGCCCCTGCCAGCATGTTGTGGATAAAGCGCTCATGGCCCGGCACATCGATGAAACCGGTCAGTGGCGCACCTTCGGCCAGTGCGGCATAGCGATAGCCGAGGTCGATGGTCATGCCGCGCTCGCGTTCTTCCTGACGGTGGTCGCCAGCCTGCCCGGTCAAGGCCTGCAGCAGCGCCGTCTTGCCGTGGTCGATATGGCCAGCGGTACCGACGATCACTGCACCGGCCCCAGTTGCAGGGCAGGCAGCTGCGCCAGCCACTGGGCTTCATCGTCCAACTGGCGCAGGTCGAGCCACAGCGCATCGTCGTCGATACGCCCCAGCACCGGCACCGGTAACTCGCGCAAGGCGCGCTCCAGCACATGCAGGCTGCGCCCGCGCAGCTTCTTCGACACCTGCGGGCGCAGGCACAGCGCGGCGCTGGGCAGGCGCGCCACCGGCTGGCTGCCGCTGCCGATCATGCCCAGTGCCGGCTCCACACTGACCGCCCATTGCCCATCGAGGCGGGCTTTGAGTTCGGGCGCCAGGCGCTCGGCCTGGGCCTGGATCTCGGCCTGGCTGCGGGTCAGCAGGCGCAGGCTGGGCAGGCGCTCGGCCAGCCGGTCCGGGTTGCGGTACAGCGCCAGCACCGCTTCAAGGGCGGCGAGGGTGATCTTGTCGACGCGCAGCGCACGTTTGAGGGGGTTCTTCTTGATCTTGGCGATCAGGTCCTTGCGCCCGACGATGATCCCGGCTTGTGGCCCGCCAAGCAGCTTGTCGCCGCTGAAGGTGACGATATCGGCGCCATCTGCCAGTGCCTGGCGCACGGTCGGTTCGGCGGGCAGGCCCCAGCGGGTAAGGTCAAGCAAACTGCCGCTGCCCAGGTCTTCGAGCAGCGGCAGTGCATGTTGATGGGCAATGCGCGCCAGCTCGCCGGTAGGCACCTGGGTCGTGAAGCCCTGGATGCTGTAGTTGCTGCAGTGCACGCGCATCAGCAGGCCGGTGCGCGGGCCGATGGCGGCCTCGTAGTCGCGCGCATGGGTACGGTTGGTGGTCCCGATCTCGTGCAGCCGTACGCCTGCACGGGCCATGATGTCGGGGATACGAAAGGCCCCGCCGATCTCGATCAGCTCGCCTCGGGAGATAATGCCCTCCTTGCGTGCGCCCAGGCTGTTCAGCGCCAGCAGCACCGCTGCGGCATTGTTGTTGACCACGGTGACGGCTTCGGCACCGGTCAATTCGCGGATCAGGCCTTCGATCAGGTCGTCACGGTCGCCGCGCTTGCCGGTGGCCAGGTCGAACTCAAGGTTGAGCGGGTAACGGGCGGCGGTCTGCATGGCGTCGATGGCCTCTTCCGGCAACAGGGCGCGGCCGAGGTTGGTGTGCAGCACGGTGCCGGTGAGGTTGAACACCCGGCGGACCTGGCTGCGTTGCTGGGTAGCCAGGCGCTCGCCAGTGCGGCCGAGCAGTACCTCTGCGGCCAACTCGGCAGCGCTGAGTTGGCCCAGATGGGCGGGCTCGCGCAGGTCATCGAGCAGTTGGCGCAGGGTGGCGAGTACAGCGTCGCGGCCGTGGCGGTCGATCAGCGGGAGGCAGGCCGGATGACGCAGGAGGGTGTCGATGGAAGGCAGGCGTGGGGTGTCGTTGGCGAGGCTTGAAGACATCAGGTACTACCTTCAGCTGATCCGTTGTCTGTTCTGGCCCTTTCGCGGGGCAAGCCCGCTCCCACAGAGAACTTGCTGGTTCCGAATACAGCGAAGTACCTGTGGGAGCGGGCTTGCCCCGCGAAGGGCGCGACTCGATCTTGCAGTGTAGACATTCACCCGCCACCCGGCGCCAGCAGCAGGTTTGGCGCCAGGCGATGAAACCCTTCCTCATCCAGCCGGATATCCAGCGCCAGGCTGGCCAGGTCATCGGCCAGCGGCTCGGCAGCAGCATCGTTTTCCAGATAATGCTGCTTCAGGTAGGTGTTGCACCCCGGGCAACACTCAGCCTGCAACGGTGCCTTGCCCGGCGCATGGCGATCATCCTCCAAGCTGGTATAGCGCAGGTCCTTGCTCGACTCGCAGTACACGCACTTGACCCGCACCACATGCCACTCGCAGGCACACAACGAGCAGGCCAGGTAACGCAGACCGTTATGCTTGCCCCGGTTACGCACCACACCGGCCAACGCCGGCGACCCGCAGGCCGGGCACTGGGCCAGGCTGCCAGCCGGCTTGAGTTCGCAAGCCGGCAGCGCCAGCAGCCAATAGGACCAGGCGGCTTGCAGCGCCGCGCCCAGAAACGGCACAAACGCGGCCGGCACGGCATCGAACTGCCCTGCCAGCAACGCGATGCCCCAGCCCTTGCGCCGGCCGTCGTCACTGTTGCGCAGTGCCTGCAGCGCTTCAGCCAACGGCCCTTTGGCCACTTCACCAAACTGATTAAGCAACGCCTGCAGCCAGACCAGCCACGGCCCTTCGCGCACCAGGCTGTCGGCTGCCAGCGGCGGCAGCCCATGACTTATGCACAGGCGCTGGCGGTCTTCGGCCACAGGCAAAGCACCAGGCGGGTTATCCACAAGCCACTGCTGGATGTGGCACAGCCGCGCGATCAGCCACAGGTAATCGCCAAGGGCATTACCTTCAGCGAGCAGCTCCAGCCGCTCGGCACGCAGGGCGAACAAGCCCTTGGGTGGCAGGTGCAAAAAGGGTGGCGCCACCGCCGACGCCTCGATCTGCCCGGGTACGAGTATCGTACTCATGTACTCATCCTTCTTTACGTCCGTGATCACCTGGCTGCTTGTCGCCGGTCACCTCGCGGTACCACAGCTCATGATGTTTGCGGGCCCAGGCGCGGCTGACCCAGCCATGCAGCATGGCGCCAATGGAGCCCTTGATCCAGATACCGGCGTAGATGTGCACAATGATGCTAAGGATGAGCACAAAACCCGCCAGCGCATGCAGCAAGGTAGCCAGGCGAATGGAGCCGATATCGAAGAAATGGCTGAAGTACGCGCGCCAGATGACCACACCGCTCAGCAACAGCACCAGCATGCACAGCAGCAGCGTCCAGAACAGCAGCTTCTGCCCGGCGTTGTACTTGCCAATGGGCGGCACGCCGTCTTCACGGTTGACCATCACCCGGTCGATGCGGCGCAGCCACAGGCGGTCGTTGGCGGTGATGAAGTTGGCGCGCCAGAAACGCACCACCAGGCCGAGGAAGAACACGAACATGGCCACGCCCATGAACGGGTGCAGGATGCGTGTCCACGGCCCACCGCCAAACAGGTGGCTTAGCCAGAACAGGGCCGGATGGAACAGCGCCAGCCCAGACAGCCCGGCCATGAAAAACAGAATGGCAACGATCCAGTGGTTGGTCCGCTCGTTGGCGTTGTAACGCAGGATAGGCTTGTTGTGGTTCATGGCCGTTGCTCCCCTTGCCCACCGGGCTGCTTCGGATCGTACACATGCACCGCAGGGTCCACCTGGTGCACGCTGTCATCAGGCGGCGTGGGGTGCTCGTCCTCTTCGACCCGCTGCGGGCCAACCCGCACATAGTGGAAGAACCCAGCCAGCACCGCCGCGCCCATGGCCAGCAGCGCCAGCGGCTTGGTGAAGCCTTTCCACAAGCCTACCAGCGGGCTGATCACCGGCTGGTCCGGCAGGCCGGCGTACAGCCGAGGGGTGTCGGCATGGTGCAACACGTACATCACGTGGGTGCCACCGACGCCGTCCGGGTCGTACAGCCCGGCGTTGTCGTAGCCACGTGACTTGAGGTCGACGATGCGCTCGGCGGCATGCACCTTCATCTCGTCCTTGCTGCCGAAAACGATCGCCCCGGTCGGGCAGGTTTTCACGCAGGCCGGCTCCAGCCCCACGCTGACCCGGTCGGAACACAGCGTGCACTTGTACGCCTTGTGGTCCTTCTGCGATATGCGCGGGATGTTGAACGGGCAGCCGGTGATGCAGTAGCCGCAACCGATGCAGTGGTCCTGGTTGAAATCGACGATACCGTTGGCGTGCTTGATGATCGCCCCCGGGCTCGGGCAGGCTTTCAGGCAACCGGGGTCGGCGCAGTGCATGCAGCCATCCTTGCGGATCAGCCACTCCAGGTTGCCGTCGTCGCGCTCGTGCTCGGTGAAGCGCATCAGGGTCCAGGTCTCGGCCGTGAGGTCCTGGGGGTTGTCATAGGTGCCGTGGTTGTGGCCAACCTCGTCACGCAGCTCGTTCCACTCCGAACAGGCCACCTGGCAGGCCTTGCAGCCGATGCATTTGGTGGTGTCGATCAGCTTGGCGACTTCCTCCTGCTGGCGTACCGAAGGCGGCACGGTGGTGGTGGCCGAGCGGGCGATGATGTCTTGGCTGGCCATCAGAGTTTCTCCACTTTGACGAGGAACGACTTGGACTCCGGCGTCTGGGTGTTGCCATCACCCAGGAACGGCACCAGGGTGTTGGTCAGGTAGCCGTGCCGGGTCGCCCCGGTGAAGCCCCAGTGCAACGGGATGCCGATCTGGTGCACGGTCTGGTTGTTGACCTGCAGCGGGCGAATCCGCTTGGTCACCACCGCCACCGCGTCGATATGCCCGCGCTTGCTAGACACCCGCACCCGGTCACCTGCCTTGATGCCCTTCTCGTTCGCCAGCACCTCGCCGATCTCGACGAACTGCTCGGGCTGGGCGATCGCGTTGAGCCGGCAATGCTTGCTCCAGAAGTGGAAGTGCTCAGTCAGCCGGTAGGTGGTCGCCGCGTAAGGGAATTCATCATGGGTGCCGAGGCTGTCCCACACCGAATCGAAGATGCGCCCGGCCGGGTTGCTGGTGGCCTTCTTGTTCTGCGGGTGCAGTGGGTTGATGCCGATCGGCGTTTCGAACGGCTCGTAGTGCTCGGGGAACGGGCCTTCGGCCATCTTGTCGATGGCAAAGAACCGCGCCACGCCCTCGGGGTTCATGATGAACGGGTTCATCCCGGCTTCCGGTGGCGAGTCGACCTTGAAGTCGGGCACATCGGTACCGGTCCAGGCTTTGCCGTTCCACCACACCAGGCGTTTTTTCTCTGGGTCCCATGGCTTGCCTTGCGGGTCGCTGGAGGCACGGTTGTAGAGAATGCGGCGGTTGGCAGGCCAGGCCCAGGCCCAGTTCTGCACCTGGTGCATGCCGTACGGGTCGCTGTTGTCGCGGCGTGCCATCTGGTTGCCTTGCTCGGTCCAGCAGCCGGCGAAAATCCAGCAACCCGAAGCGGTACTGCCGTCGTCCTTGAGCTGGCCGAAGCCCGACAACTGTTGCCCACCCTTGAGCACCGCGCCGGTCGGGTCGGTGACGTCGGTTACCGCCCACCCGTTCATTTCCTTGGCCAGCTCCTCCGGGGACGGCTCTTCAGGGACCTTGTACGGCCAGCTGATGTTCATCAGCGCATCGGGGTAAGCGCCGCCCTCAGCCTGGTAGCGTTGGCGCAGGCGCAAGAACAGCTCGCTCATGATGTGCACATCGGTGCGGGTCTGGCCCGGGCCGTCGGCACCTTTCCAGTGCCATTGCAGCCAGCGGCTGCTGTTGACCAGCGAGCCGTCCTCCTCGGCAAAACAAGTGGTGGGCAGGCGGATCACTTCGGTCTGGATATTGGCCGTGTCGACGTCGTTGAACGGCCCGGCATTACGCCAGAACTCCGAGGTTTCGGTGGCCAGCGGGTCCATGATCACCAGCCACTTGAGCTTACCTAGCGCGGCGGTGACACGGTTCTTGTCCGGCAACGCGGCAATCGGGTTGAAGCCTTGGCAGATGTAGCCGTTGACCTTGCCCTGGCCCATCATCTCGAACATGCGCAGCACGTCGTAGGCCGGCACATCGAGCTTGGGTAGCCAGTCGTAGCCCCAGTTGTTTTCCGCCGTGGCATTGGCGCCATACCAGGCCTTCATCAGGCTGACATGGAACTTGCCGTAATTCTGCCAGTAGGACAGCTGCCCAGGGCGCAGCGGCTTGGAAGCACGTTTGTCGATGAACGCGGCGTAGTCTTGCTCGGCATCACCGGCCAGGGTCAGGTAACCCGGCAGCGAGTTGGACAGCAGGCCGAGGTCGGTCAGGCCTTGGATATTGGAGTGCCCACGCAAGGCGTTGACCCCACCACCCGGCATGCCGACGTTACCCAACAACAGCTGCACCATCGCCGCACTGCGGATGATCTGCGCGCCGATCGAGTGCTGGGTCCAGCCCAGAGCGTAGAGAATCGTCATGGTCTTGCCCGGTACCGAGCAGGTGGCGATCTCTTCCCAGATTTTCATCATGGCGTCCTGCGGCATGCCACAGGTCATGCTGGCCAGCTCCGGGGTGTAGCGGCTGTAGTGCTGCTTCATCAGCTGGAACACACAACGCGGGTGCTGCAAGGTCGGGTCGACATTGGCAAAGCCGTCCTCACCCAGCTCGTAGCCCCAACCGGACTTGTCGGCGTACACGCGCTTGGCCGCGTCGTAGCCGCTGAACAGCCCGTCCTCGAAGCCATAGCCTTCTTTGACGATGAACGACACGTCGGTGTAGTTGCGCACGTATTCGTGCTGGATCTTGTCGGTGCTCAGCAGGTAATTGATCAGCCCGCCCATGAAGGCGATGTCGCTGCCGGTGCGGATGGGCGCGTAGTAGTCCGCCACCGAGGCGGTACGGGTAAACCGCGGGTCGACCACGATCAGCCGCGCCTTGTTGTGCGCCTTGGCTTCGGTCACCCACTTGAAGCCGCACGGATGCGCTTCTGCTGCGTTGCCCCCCATCACCAGGACCAGATTCGCGTTGGCGATATCGGACCAATGGTTGGTCATGGCACCACGGCCGTACGTCGGGGCAAGACTTGCCACCGTCGGGCCATGTCAGACACGTGCTTGGTTATCGAACCCCAGCATGCCTGTTGCACGAACAACCTTGTGGGTCAGGTAGCCGGCCTCGCTGGAGGCGGCTGAGGCGGCGAGAAAACCGGTGGTAAGCCAGCGGTTGACGGTTTGCCCCTGGGCGTTCTTCTCGATGAAGTTGGCATCGCGGTCCTGCTTCATCAGGTCGGCGACGCGGTCGAGCGCCTCGTCCCACTCCACCCGCACCCACTCCTTGCTGCCCGGCTTGCGCACCTCGGGGTACTGCAGGCGGCTTGGGCTGTGGATAAAGTCCAGAAGGCCCGCGCCTTTTGGGCACAGGGTGCCGCGGTTGACCGGGTGGTCGGCGTCACCTTCGATATGGATGATGTTCTGTTTGACGTTCTTGCCCGCATCACCCTGGCTGTACATGATCAGGCCGCAGCCGACCGAGCAGTAGGGGCAGGTGTTGCGGGTCTCTTTGGTGTGCGCCAGCTTGAAGTGACGCACCTGCTCGGCGAAGGCCGGCGTCGGGGCCATGCCCAACGCCGCCAGGCTCGAGCCTCCAAGGCCGACAGCGGCGACCTTGAAGAACTGCCGACGGTTGAGGTCCATCGTGCACTCCTGATCAGGTGGTGGACGCGCGGAACATGGCCGGCGCCTCTTGGTAGTCACGGTGGCGGGTTTTTGATGGCCGCCGATAGGTAAGAATAGTCAAGAATCGGGAAGGTGCTATGACAGGGGGTGCTCCTCTCAACATCTTCAGCGCCTGTGAGATCGTGCGCCGCCCGCGCGGCGCTTCGCGGGGCAAGCCCGCTCCCACATCTGTTTCGGGCCAATTATTCCTGAGGCATTGGCGCGCGGCCCCTTGGCGCCCGCCTCGATATCGCGTCGGACAAACAAGGCGGTCGCGCGCAAATGCCACAGGCCTCATTGGCCCGAAACAGATGTACGAGCAGCCTTGTGCTGCGAAGCGCCGCGCGGGCGGCGCTCGATCTCATAAGCGCCGAAAATGTTACGGCGAACACCCTGCGCGCGCCCCTCTATCAAGCAGCGCCCAACGGTCTGGGCAGATTACGCACCACATTCAGCGCCGCACTGCTCTGCGCCACCGGCATGATTTCGAGGGTGTTGATATTCACATGCGCGGGCTGCTCCGCGATCCACGCCACCGTAGCCGCGATATCCTCCGGCAGGATGGCTTCCACGTCGCGGTACAGCGCCTCCACCGCGTCCAGGTCGCCCTTCAGGCGCACCACCGAAAAGTCGGTGCCCGAGCACAGGCCCGGCTCGATATTGCTCACCCGCACGCGGGTACCGGCCAGGTCGGCACGCAGGTTGAGGCTGAACTGGCGCACGAATGCCTTGCTGGCGCCATACACGTTGCCGCCTGGATAGGGATAGGTGCCGGCAATCGAGCCGATGTTGATGATCATCCCGCTGTCTGCTTCCACCATCTGCGGCAGGATCTTGTGGGTGACCATGGCCAGCCCGGTGATGTTTGTATCGATCATCCGCTGCCAGTTCTCGGCGCTGCTGGCCTGGGCGCGATCGACCCCCAGCGCCAGCCCGGCGTTGTTGACCAACAGATCGATTTGCAGCGAGGCATCACGAATCTGCTCGACAGCCGTTTCAAGCGACGCAGGGTCGGTGACATCCAACGCCAAGGGGATGAAGTTGACCCCCAGCTCACCCTCCAGCGCCTGCAGTTTGTCCATGCGCCGGGCGCCACCGATCACGCGGTAGCCCTTGGCAATCAACGTACGGCAGATGGCTCGGCCAAACCCCGAGGAGGCGCCGGTTACGAATGCGGTTTTCATCAGTTATCTCCGAGTAGGTAGGTCAAACCAGGTACTTCACGCCCAGGCTGGTGAACAGGCACAGCATCGAAAACACCAACACTTTGCGCACCACGTCGTTGCCTTTGCGCAAGGCCAGGGCACTGCCCATGTGGTTGCCGAGAATGTTGCAGGCCACCAGTGGCAGGGCCAGCAGGTACACAACCTTGCCGGCCATGATGAACGCCACCAGCGCGCCGATGTTGGAGGCGAAGTTGAAGGTCTTGGAGTTGGCCGAGCTGGAGACCAGGTCCATGCGCAGCAGGTAATGGAAAGCGATGATGAACATGCTGCCGGTGCCTGGGCCGAAGAAGCCGTCATAGAAGCCGATGGTCAGGCAGGTCAACGGCACCACGGTGTAGAGCGTGCGCGGGGACAGTTCGCGCTCCTCGACCGGGCGGTCTTTGGGGGTGAGGAAGATCAGGATGCCGAACGGGATCAGCGCCAGGATGATCTTGCCCACGGTCTCCTGGGAGATCGACACGATCAGGTGCGCCCCCAGATAAGCACCGAGCAACGAGAACGGCACCCCGACCAGCGCCACCTTCCAAACCATCTTGCTGTTGGCCAGAAAGTTGCGGATGGCGGCCAGCGTGCCGAGTGTGCTCACCAGTTTTTCTTGCCCGAGAGCCACCTGAGGCGGCATGCCCACTAACAGAAACCCAGGGACCAGGAACAACCCGCCGCCACCGGCAATGCTGTCGACGAAGCCTGCAATGAACGCGATCGCCCCCAGCATCAGGATCGCCAGCAGCCAGTGTTCCGCCCAGAAAGCGCCTAACAGTTCCATATCGTTACTTCCATCGAGTCATTGAGAAAGATCAGGAGCGCACTTCGTAGAGGTGGTCCGCACGGGCAAAATGCACACGGTTCAGGTCGTTGACCGCGAACAGGCGCAACAGCCAGCGGTCGGCACCGTCGTTTTGCGGCTCGAAGCCATCACGGGCATGCAACACACGCTGATTCTTGAAAATCATGAAGTCGCCCGGCAGCAGCAGGTGTGGCTCGTCGAAGCGGCGGGTCTCCAGCACACCGCGCAAGCTGGCCAGGGCTTGCTCGGCACGCAGGTTCAGGCCGTGGGTGTTCTCGCTGTCGAAACGGCACAACCACTCGCCGGCATTGCCATGCGCCAGCACGGGCAACTCGGCGGTGCATCGCCGATTGGCGGTAAACGAGTCGGGGCGGCGGATTTCGAACTGAGGCAGGCAAAGCTCACGCACGGTGGCCGACGGCAGCGCCGCCACTACCGCATCGAGGTTGACCAGCGTTGTGCTGATGCGCGGGTCGCAGCGCATGCCAAAGAACGACAGGTATTCCGGGCAGCAGGAGGCCGTGCCGAGTGGTTCGGATGACAGCGGCAGGTCGGGGTTGTCGACGTGGTAGGAAAAACGCAGCCGCGAGCCGTGGGAGCTCTTGTGGCTGGATGAAGTGCGTGCCGGAATGACATGGCGGAACAGCCGGCCGTCGTTCTCCCCCTCATAAACGATCGGGTTGATGCCCATCAGGCTCTGCATGGTCAGGCTGACCAGGCAGGCAATCGGCGTGCTGCGCGGGCTGAGCACACCCGAGTACGGCGTAGGAGGTACGTCACGGTCGCGTGGGCAATTGCGCACGATCATGCTGGTCAGTTGCGGGTCTTCGACGAAACCACGAATCTGCTGGCACAGTGCGTTGCCCAGCACCTCCTGCGCCTGATCCTTGAGCTGAGGGTAGAGCTCTTTGCTGGTTTCAAAATCGAGGGGGGTATTGTTCAGCAAGGTTTGCCAGGCACTTGAGGTTACCCAAGGCAGGCGGATCTCCAGTGAAGTCTGAGGCTCGGCTCCTTGTTGCAGGTGTGCGCTTTCCATTTCGAGTGATATTCCATTGAGCTAGCTTGAGGCCATTCGGTGTCGTGCTTAGCCGGGCAGAGGCGGCAGACGTTGTCTTTTTTTGAAGCCGTTCACAGCTGTGCGATGAGATAAGTGGAGCCAGGGCGGCACCCCGCAAATTGCATCGACTCAATCATTGTAATTACAAAAATAGAATCGACTCAATTTATTTCAGCATGCCGTGAGAACATCGATTGCATCGATTCAATCAAGTTATTGATTTCAAAAGATTTCTGGAAAAAACACTGTAATCCCTGAAGCAGCTCGCCGAGCGATGCCGAAGCTGAAGGACCTTCAGTCGCTCATCTGGCCGGCAAAAGCCAGCTAAATCGATGTAATTTGCCTACAAGAAAACACAATTACTCCTATCAGACCTTTCGTGCTAGGCTTCCGCGTTCTTGCAGCCTTTGGTGCCATTTCTATGTGGGTTCCTCACTACAGCGACCTGGCGCAGCCGGTCTATCTGATGATCGCCGACGCCCTTGAACAGGACATCGGCAGCGGCCGACTGACCGCTGGCGATCGCCTGCCGACCCTCAAGGACTTGGCCGAATCATTGAACGTGACGCCTGGCACCATTGGGCGCGCCTATGACGAAGCCGCCAAACGGGGCCTGGTGGTGGGCGAGGTCGGCCGCGGCACCTTTGTGTTGCAGCAACGCCCGGCGCATGCGCCAGCCTCGGCAGCACGCCCCATGCCTGCGCCAGCCGAGCGCGAGAGTGGCCAGATCGACCTTTCGATCATCAAACCCAATGACGCGCACATGACCGACTGGTTGCGCGGGGCAATAAACGAACTGGCAGCATCTCCCGACCTGGCCCAGGTGCTCGATTACGTCACCGAGGGTGGTCACGCGACGCACAAGCAGGCCGGTGCGGCCTGGATTCAACGCTGGCTACCCGAAGCGAACTGGCAGCAGGTGGTGCTGACCTCGGGCGCCCAACACGGGCTGCTGGTGGCCATCAGCAGTTTGTCCAAGAACGATGACGTCATCCTCTGCGAGTCATTCTGCTACCCGGGCATCATTTCCCTGGCGCACAGCATGGGGCGCCGCCTGCGCGGCGTGGCCATGGACGAGCACGGTTTAATTCCCGAGGCCTTGCGCGCGGCGTGCCTGGAACACCGCCCTTCCCTGCTGGTGTGCGTGACCACCCACCAGAACCCCACCAACTCGATCATGCCCCACGCGCGCCGTGAAGCCATCGCCGAGATCGCCCGCGAGTTCGACCTGTTCATCGTCGATGACGATATCTATGGCTTCCTTGAACCGGCCCCTGATTACAAACCGTTGGCGGCCTATGCCCCAGAGCGCTCGGTGTACCTGACCAGTTTGTCCAAAAGCGTGCTCCCCGCGCTGCGGATCGGTTACCTCTATGCCCCGCCCCAAACCCTTTCGCGGCTCTCGTCGATGGTGCGCAGCAGCGTCTGGATGCCCTCGCCGTTGATGGCGCAACTGGCCAGCAACCTGATCAACAGCGGCATGGCCGACCAACTGGTGCAGGTGCAGCAGGACGAAGCGGCCGCGCGCCAGCAAATGGCCCGCGAGATCCTGGGTAACTACAAGGTCCGCAGCCAGCCCAACAGTTTCCATCTTTGGCTGGAGCTGCCCGAGCCGTGGACCAGCGACGAATTTGCCAACCTGGCGCGCAACAATGGCGTCACCGTGGTCAGTGGCAGTCAGTTCCTGCCGGAGCGCAGCGCTGCCACCTGCGGCGTGCGTATCGCACTGATGACGCCAAGCCGCGCGGAGTTGGGCTTTGCCCTGACCAAGCTGGTCAGCTTGCTGGACTCGCCGGAACCGCGACTTTTTTACTAGGGCCGGTCTAGCCAGCTCCACAACTCTGGACAGGCGCTCTTGCGCCTTGCATAAAAAAACCCAGAGCAATTTGCCCTGGGTTTTCGCTGTAGCTCGACGCTAACCGCTCAGATCAGAACGGAATATCGTCATCAAAGCTGTCAAAGTCAGCCGCCGGCTGCGGCGCTGGCTGCTGCGGCGCAGGGCGCTGAGGAGCCTGTTGCGGGCGCTGGGCCTGCTGACGTGGTGGCGCCTGGTTGTATTGTTGCTGCTGGCCACCCTGGTTGTAGTTGTTGCCACCACCCTGGTTGTACTGATCGCCGCCACCTTGCTGGTTCTGCGGACGGCCGCCCAGCAGCTGCATGGTGCCGTTGATGTCGACGATGATCTCGGTGGTGTAGCGCTTGATGCCGTCTTTTTCCCACTCGCGGGTCTGCAGCTTGCCTTCGATGTACACCTGCGAACCCTTGCGCAGGTATTCGCCGGCGATTTCGGCAACCTTGCCGAACAGCGACACACGGTGCCACTCGGTACGCTCCACCTTCTGGCCCGACTGCTTGTCGGTCCACTGCTCGCTGGTAGCCAGGCTCAGGTTGGTCACGGCGTTACCGTTGGGCAGGTAGCGGACTTCGGGATCCTGGCCACAAGTGCCGACCAGAATGACTTTGTTAACCCCACGGGCCATAACGTTCTCCTAGGCTTCGCACGCCGAAGAGGCTGGGTTTACCAGACGCTCGAGGGTCGTACGGTCCAAAATTTTCGTATCCAGTTTGATATAGATGGCGGCTTCTTCTGCCACCACAATGGCGTCGGTCACACCCGGCACGGCCATCAGGCGTTCGGTCAACCCGGCTTCCCGGACTGCCTCGGGCGTCAGCGGCATGCGCAGGCTGGTCACATACGGCGGCTCGTTCATGCGCAACGCGACGACCAACCATACGGCACACAGCAGCGCGCAACCGAGGAACACCATGTTCAGCCCACCGTGCTGGAACAACCAGCCACCGAGGATGCCCCCCAGGGCGGCGCCCAGGAACTGGCTGGTGGAGTACACCCCCATCGCCGTTCCCTTGCCACCCGCAGGCGACACCTTGCTCACCAACGAAGGCAGCGAGGCTTCCAGCAGGTTGAATGCGGTAAAGAATACCACGGTGCCAATCACCAGTCCGCGCAAGTTGTCAGCCCACTGCCAGAAGAACACCTCGACCAGCAGCAACACACTGACCGCTCCGGCCAGTACGCGTTTCATCTTGCGCTTTTTTTCGCCGTAGATGATGAACGGGATCATTGCAAAAAATGAGATGAACAGCGCGGTCAGGTAGACCCACCAGTGCTCTTCCTTGGGCAGGCCGCCACGCTCGACGAAGGCCAAGGGCAGTGCGACGAAGCTGGCCATCAGGATGGCGTGGAGGATGAAGATACTGATGTCCAGGCGCAGAAGGTCCGGATGGCGCAGGGTCGGGCCCAGTGCCTGGCGGGCAACGCCTGACTCACGGTGCTGCAAGGTGCTGTGAGTGCTAGGCACGACGAAGGCGATCAGCAGGGTGCCCACCAGCGCAAGCCCTGCCGTGGACAAGAACAATCCTGACAGCCCGTAGGCACGGGTCAACAGCGGGCCGACGACCATGGCGACGGCGAACGACAGGCCGATGCTCATGCCGATCATGGCCATGGCCTTGGTGCGATGCTGTTCCCGGGTCAGGTCGGACAGCAGTGCCATGACGGCGGCGGAAATCGCCCCCGCGCCCTGCAGAATGCGCCCGGCGATGACCCCCCAGATAGAGTCGGCCTGGGCCGCCAGCACGCTGCCCAGGGCGAAGATCACCAGCCCCAGGTAAATTACCGGGCGCCGGCCGATGCGGTCGGACACCATGCCGAACGGGATCTGCAGGACCGCCTGGGTCAGGCCGTAGGCGCCAATGGCCAGGCCAATCAGCGCGGGGGTGGCACCGGCCAGGTCCATGCCGTAGGTGGCCAGCACCGGCAAGACCATGAACATGCCCAGCATACGAAAGGCAAAGACCAGGGCCAGGCCGCCTGCGGCGCGGGTTTCGCTGCCACTCATGCGCTCGTTGTGGGTGTCGTGCATGGATTAACCTCGTGTGAACCGGCGGCGATTCTATCAGTCCGACAGCTTGACGGCATATACGCGACGCTTTGCCGCGTACTGGCAGCGCGCCGTATACTTCTTTGTTTATGCCCGCCGAGCGAGGCCGCAGTGGACAAGATCCTGATTCGTGGGGCACGTACCCACAACCTGAAGAACATCGACCTGACCCTGCCGCGGGACAAGCTGATCGTCATCACCGGCCTGTCCGGGTCCGGCAAGTCCTCCCTGGCATTCGACACACTGTACGCCGAAGGCCAGCGCCGTTATGTCGAATCCCTGTCGGCCTATGCCCGGCAGTTCCTGTCGATGATGGAAAAGCCCGACGTCGACACCATCGAAGGCCTCTCCCCGGCCATTTCCATCGAGCAGAAGTCGACCTCGCACAACCCCCGCTCCACCGTCGGCACCATCACCGAGATCTACGACTACCTGCGCCTGCTTTACGCCCGCGTTGGCACGCCGCGCTGCCCGGACCACGACATCCCGCTGGAGGCGCAGACCGTCAGCCAGATGGTCGACCTGGTACTGGAGCGCCCCGAAGGCAGCAAGCTGATGCTGCTGGCACCGGTGATCCGCGAGCGCAAGGGCGAGCACTTGGCGGTGTTCGACGAGCTGCGCGCCCAGGGCTTCGTCCGCGCGCGGGTCAACGGCAAGCTCTACGAGCTCGATGAGCTGCCCAAGCTGGATAAACAGAAGAAGCACAGCATCGATGTGGTGGTAGACCGCTTCAAGGTCCGCGCCGACCTGCAGCAGCGTCTGGCCGAGTCGTTCGAGACTGCACTCAAATTGGCCGACGGTATCGCCTTGGTGGCGCCGATGGACGACGAAGAAGGCGAAGAGATGATCTTCTCCGCCCGCTTCGCCTGCCCGGTCTGTGGCCATGCGATCAGTGAGCTGGAGCCCAAGCTGTTCTCCTTCAACAACCCGGCCGGTGCTTGCCCGACCTGTGACGGCCTGGGGGTCAAACAGTTCTTCGACACCAAACGCCTGGTCAACACCGAGCTGACCCTGGCCGAGGGCGCTATACGCGGCTGGGACCGGCGCAACGTCTATTACTTCCAGATGCTTGGCTCGCTGGCCGCGCACTACGGGTTCAGCCTCGAAGCGCCGTTCGGCGAGCTGTCGGCCGAGCACCAGAAGGTGATCCTGCAAGGCAGCGGCAAGCAGAGCGTCGACTTCAAATACCTCAATGACCGCGGCGACATCGTCAAACGCTCGCACCCGTTCGAAGGCATCGTGCCGAACCTGGAGCGGCGCTACCGCGAGACCGAGTCGGCCACCGTGCGTGAAGAGCTGGCCAAACTGCTCGGTACCCAACCCTGCCCTGACTGCCGCGGCACCCGTCTGCGGCGCGAAGCTCGGCACGTGTGGGTGGGCGAAAAAACCCTACCGGCCGTCACCAACCTGCCGATCGGTGAAGCCAGCAGCTACTTCGGCGAGCTGACCCTGACCGGGCGCCGTGGCGAAATTGCAGCGAAAATTCTCAAGGAAATCTGCGAGCGCCTGCAGTTTCTGGTCAACGTCGGCCTGGACTACCTCACCCTGGACCGCAGCGCCGACACACTGTCGGGTGGTGAGGCCCAGCGCATCCGCCTGGCCAGCCAGATCGGTGCGGGCCTGGTCGGGGTGATGTACATCCTCGATGAACCGTCCATCGGTCTTCATCAACGCGACAACGACCGCTTGCTGGCCACCCTCAACCACCTGCGCGACCTGGGCAATACGGTCATCGTGGTGGAACACGACGAAGACGCTATTCGTTTAGCCGACTATGTGGTGGACATCGGCCCGGGTGCCGGGGTGCATGGCGGCCAGATCGTCGCCGAGGGCACGCCCGAGGAGGTCATGGCGCATCCTGACTCGCTGACTGGCAAATACCTGTCCGGGCGCAAGAAAATCGTCGTCCCAGCCAAACGCACGCCACGCGACAAGAAACTCTCGCTGAAGCTCAAGGGCGCGCGCGGTAACAACCTGCAGAACGTCGACCTGGAAATCCCGATCGGCCTGCTGACCTGCGTAACGGGCGTGTCGGGTTCGGGCAAATCGACCCTGATCAACAACACCCTGTACCCGCTCGCCGCTACCGCGCTCAACGGCGCGAGCAGCCTGGAAGCCGCGCCGCACAGCAGCATGGATGGCATGCAGCACCTGGACAAAGTGGTGGATATCGACCAGAGCCCGATTGGCCGCACACCGCGTTCGAACCCGGCAACCTACACCGGTATTTTCACGCCGATCCGCGAGCTGTTCTCGGGTGTTCCAGAATCGCGCTCACGCGGCTACGGCCCAGGGCGCTTCTCGTTCAACGTCAAGGGCGGCCGTTGCGAGGCCTGCCAGGGCGATGGCCTGATCAAGGTTGAGATGCACTTCCTGCCCGACATCTACGTGCCGTGCGACGTGTGCAAGAGCAAGCGCTACAACCGCGAAACCCTGGAGATCAAGTACAAGGGCAAGAACATCCACGAGGTGCTGGAAATGACCATCGAGGACGCCCGCGAGTTCTTCGACGCGGTCCCGGCGTTAGCGCGCAAGCTGCAAACCCTGATGGACGTAGGCCTGTCCTACATCAAGCTGGGCCAGTCGGCGACTACCTTGTCGGGCGGTGAGGCTCAGCGGGTGAAGCTGTCCCGCGAGCTGTCCAAGCGCGATACCGGCAAGACCCTGTATATCCTCGACGAGCCAACCACGGGCCTGCACTTTGCCGATATCCAGCAATTGCTCGATGTGCTGCACCGCCTGCGCGACCACGGCAACACCGTGGTGGTGATCGAGCACAACCTGGACGTGATCAAGACCGCCGACTGGCTGGTGGACTTGGGGCCGGAAGGCGGCTCCAAAGGTGGGCAGATCATTGCCAGCGGTACACCGGAAGAACTGGCCAAGATGAAGCAGTCCTACACCGGGCATTACCTCAAGCCGCTGTTGGAGCGTGACCGGGCCTGATCCGCCTGTGCATAAAAAAGCCCCTGACACCGTAAGTGCCAGGGGCTTTTTATTGACTGTGGATAACTTACATCTGCGACTGCAGGTAGTTCTCCAGGCCGATAACCTTGATCAGGCCCTGCTGCTTCTCCAGCCAGTAGGTGTGATCTTCTTCGGTATCAGCCAACTGCGCGCGCAAGATGTCGCGGCTGATGTAGTCCTTGTGCAGCTCGCACAGCTCGATGCCTTTGCACAGCGCGGCGCGGACCTTGTATTCCAGCTTGAGGTCGGCTTCGATCATCTCCGGCACAGTGCTGCCCACTTCGAGGTCATCCGCGCGCATGTCGGGGGTGCCTTCGAGCATGAGGATGCGGCGCATCAGCGCGTCGGCGTGCTGCGTTTCTTCTTCCATCTCGTGGTTGATGCGCTCGTAGAGCTTGGACAGGCCCCAGTCTTCATACATACGCGAGTGAATGAAGTACTGGTCGCGTGCTGCCAGTTCGCCCTTCAGCAACGTGACGAGGTAGTTGATTACGTCCGGGTGACCTTGCATCGCCCTGCTTCTCCATGTGAAAACATCAATGGACATAGTGTGAACCACGTTTTGCTCGCGGTCACTGAAAAACGCGCAATTAGATGCAAAAAATCGGTTAAACAGTAGTGATATTCATTGAAAAACCGCCCAAATGAGGGCGGTTCTTCTTATCACTTCGACTTAGGCGAGATTCACGCCCAGCGCCTTGGCAATGCCCTCACCGTAGGCCGGGTCGGCCTTGAAGAAGTACTGCAACTGGCGTTGGATGACATCGTCGCTCACGCCTGCCATGGCGCCCGCGATGTTGTTGATCAGCAGGGCCTTCTGCTGTTCGTTCATCAAGCGGAACAGTGCACCGGCGTGGCTGTAGTAGTCATTGTCCTCACGGTGATCGTAGCGATCAGCCGAGCCATTCAGGGCCAGGGCAGGCTCAGCATGGCGTGGCGACTGCTTGGGTGCATCGCCGTAGCTATTGGGCTCGTAGTTCGGCGCGCTGCCGTAGCTGCCAATGGCCATCGAACCATCACGCTGGTAGCTGTTGACCGCAGAGCGCGGCGCGTTGACCGGCAACTGCTGGTGGTTGGTGCCCACGCGGTAGCGATGCGCATCGGCGTAGGCGAACACCCGGCCCTGCAGCATACGGTCAGGCGACAGCCCGACACCTGGGACCATGTTGCTCGGGCCAAACGCCGCTTGCTCGACCTCAGCGAAGTAATTGAGCGGGTTACGGTTGAGCTCCAGTACGCCCACCTCAATCAGCGGATAGTCCTTCTGCGACCAGGTCTTGGTCACATCGAACGGGTTCTCGTCACGGCTGGCGGCCTCGGCCTCAGTCATCACCTGAATGCACACGGTCCAACGTGGGTAGTCGCCGCGCTCGATGGCCTCGAACAGGTCGCGCTGGGCGTAGTCCGGGTCTGTACCTGCCAAGCGTGCAGCGTCAGTAGGGGCGAGGTTCTTGATGCCTTGCTGGGTCTTGAAGTGCCACTTCACCCAGGTACGTTCACCGGCGGCGCTGATCAGGCTGTAGGTGTGGCTGCCAAAGCCGTGCATGTGACGGTAGCCGTCCGGGATGCCGCGGTCAGAGAACAGGATGGTGACTTGGTGCAGCGCCTCGGGCGAGTGTGACCAGAAGTCCCACATCATTTGCGCGTTCTTCAGGTTGGACTGCGGGTGGCGCTTCTGGGTGTGGATAAAGTCCGGGAACTTAAGCGGGTCACGGATGAAGAACACCGGGGTGTTGTTGCCAACGATGTCCCAGTTGCCTTCCTCGGTGTAGAACTTGACGGCAAAACCACGCGGATCACGCTCGGTGTCAGCCGAACCACGTTCGCCACCGACCGTGGAGAAGCGCAGGAAGGTTTCGGTCTGCTTGCCGACCTGTTCGAACAGCTTGGCGCTGGTGTAGCCGGTGATGTCGCGGGTAACGGTAAAGGTGCCGTACGCGCCCGAACCCTTGGCGTGAACACGACGTTCTGGGATGTTCTCGCGGTTGAAGTGGGCGAGCTTCTCGATCAGGTGGAAATCGTCGAGCAGCAGCGGGCCGCGGGGGCCGGCAGAGCGGGAATTCTGGTTGTCAGCTACGGGTGCACCGCTGGCGGTGGTGAGTATCTTGCTCATGGGCTCTCCTTATCAGTCTAGAACTGCCGGCTAATCGGCTTGGATAGGAGTATTGACGAGCGGTCGCTTCAGGACAAATTCATTACATGACTTGTATCAATAGAAATTAACAATACTTGCAGGCACAAAAAACCGGGCACAAGGCCCGGTTCTTTGTAGCAGACAGAACGTCTTACTCGGCAGCTTCTACAGCACCACCGACTGGACGATCAACCAGCTCGACGTACGCCATAGGCGCGTTGTCGCCAGCGCGGAAACCGCACTTCAGGATGCGCAGGTAGCCGCCCTGACGGGTGGCGTAACGCTTGCCCAGATCGTTGAACAGTTTGCCAACAGCGGACTTCGAACGGGTACGGTCGAAGGCCAGACGACGGTTAGCAACGCTGTCTTCCTTGGCCAGGGTGATCAGCGGCTCGGCAACGCGGCGCAGTTCCTTGGCTTTCGGCAGGGTGGTTTTGATCAGCTCGTGCTCGATCAGCGACACAGCCATGTTCTGGAACATAGCTTTGCGGTGAGAGCTGGTACGGCTCAGGTGACGTCCACTTTTACGATGACGCATGATTCATTCCTTACCAAACACTACGTTCGGTGATTACGACGATCAGGCGGTCGCCTTGTCGTCTTTCTTAAGACTTGCAGGCGGCCAGTTGTCGAGGCGCATGCCGAGAGACAGACCACGAGAGGCCAGGACGTCCTTGATTTCAGTCAGGGACTTCTTGCCCAGGTTAGGAGTCTTCAACAGCTCTACTTCGGTACGCTGAATCAGGTCGCCGATGTAGTAGATGTTCTCCGCCTTGAGGCAGTTGGCCGAACGTACAGTCAGTTCCAGGTCGTCAACCGGACGCAGCAGGATCGGATCGATCTCGTCTTCCTGCTCGACTACGACAGGCTCACTGTCACCTTTGAGGTCGACGAACGCGGCCAGCTGCTGTTGCAGGATGGTCGCAGCGCGGCGGATTGCCTCTTCAGGATCCAGGGTGCCGTTGGTTTCCAGATCAATGACCAGCTTGTCCAAGTTGGTACGCTGTTCAACACGGGCGTTTTCGACCACATAGGCGATACGACGCACCGGGCTGAACGAAGCGTCCAACTGCAGACGGCCAATGCTACGGCTTTCGTCTTCGTCGGTTTGACGGGAGTCGGCCGGCTCGTAACCACGACCACGAGCTACGGTGAGCTTCATGTTCAGGGCGCCGTTCGACGCCAGGTTCGCGATTACGTGATCGGGGTTGACGATCTCGACATCGTGATCCAGCTGAATATCGGCAGCGGTAACCACCCCCGAACCCTTTTTCGACAAGGTCAGCGTAACTTCGTCACGACCGTGCAGTTTGATAGCCAGGCCTTTCAGGTTCAACAGGATTTCAATTACGTCTTCCTGAACACCTTCGATCGCGGAGTACTCATGGAGTACGCCATCGATCTCGGCCTCGACTACTGCACAGCCAGGCATGGAGGACAACAGGATGCGGCGCAGCGCGTTGCCCAGGGTATGGCCGAAGCCACGCTCGAGAGGCTCGAGCGTGATCTTGGCGCGGGTCGGACTGACTACCTGCACATCAATGTGGCGGGGAGTCAGGAACTCATTTACCGAAATCTGCATGGATGCACCTATTTTCTAGCCCTTACTTGGAGTAGAGCTCGACAATCAGGTTCTCGTTGATGTCGGCAGACAGGTCGCTGCGAGCAGGAACGTTCTTGAAAACGCCCGACTTTTTAGCAGCATCCACGTCAACCCACTCAACGCGGCCACGCTGGGCGCACAGTTCAAGGGCTTGAACAATGCGCAGCTGGCTCAGCGACTTCTCGCGAACCGCGACCACGTCACCCGGACGAACTTGGTAGGATGGAATGTTTACAGTCTTACCGTTGACGCTGATCGCTTTGTGCGAAACCAGCTGACGGGACTCGGAACGAGTCGAGCCGAAGCCCATACGGTAGACGACGTTATCCAGACGGCACTCGAGCAGTTGCAGCAGGTTCTCACCGGTTGCGCCTTTTTTCGAGGCAGCAGCTTGGTAGTAACCGCGGAACTGACGCTCCAGAACACCGTAGATACGACGGACTTTTTGTTTCTCGCGCAGCTGGGTACCGTAGTCGGACTGACGGCCACGGCGCTGGCCGTGGATACCTGGGGCTGCTTCGATGTTGCACTTCGATTCCAGAGCGCGAACGCCGCTCTTCAGGAACAGATCGGTGCCTTCACGACGAGACAGTTTGCATTTTGGACCAATGTAACGTGCCATTCTTCTGTCTCCTGATTACACGCGACGCTTCTTCGGCGGACGGCACCCGTTGTGCGGGATTGGCGTCACGTCGGTGATGCTGGCGATCTTGTAGCCGCAGCTGTTCAATGCACGAACGGCGGACTCACGACCTGGACCTGGACCCTTGACGTTAACGTCGAGGTTCTTCAGACCGTATTCCAGCGCAGCTTGACCAGCACGCTCAGCAGCGATCTGTGCTGCGAACGGGGTGGATTTGCGCGAACCACGGAAACCCGAACCACCGGAGGTCGCCCAGGACAAAGCATTGCCCTGACGGTCGGTGATGGTCACGATGGTGTTGTTGAAAGACGCATGGATGTGGGCGATGCCATCAACCACTGTCTTTTTGACTTTCTTACGAGGACGAGCAGCAGGTTTTGCCATGTCTATATTCCTGGGCGGTTACTTGCGGATCGGCTTACGCGGGCCCTTACGGGTGCGTGCGTTGGTCTTGGTGCGCTGACCGCGAACCGGCAGACCTTTACGATGACGCAGGCCGCGGTAGCAACCCAGGTCCATCAAGCGCTTGATCTTCATGTTGATGTCACGACGCAGGTCACCTTCGGTGGTGAACTTCGCGACTTCGCCACGCAGGGTTTCGATTTGCTCGTCGCTCAGATCCTTGATCTTAGCGGCTGGGTTTACACCAGCGTCTGCACAGATCTTCTGCGCAGTTGTGCGACCGACACCATAGATGTAGGTCAGCGAGATAACAGTATGCTTGTTATCTGGAATGTTGACGCCTGCAATACGGGCCATTCAGTGGGACTCCAATTGACAGCTACCTACGCCCCGGAAGCCAAGAAATAGGGCGCGAGATAATATCGCTGTAGAAACGAATAATCAACCCAGCAGCACACTAGCTGCTGGGTTTGAAGCGACGATCACACTCAGCCTTGGCGCTGTTTGTGACGCGGTTCCGCGCTGCAGATCACTCGTACGACGCCTTCGCGACGGATGATCTTGCAGTTACGGCACAGCTTTTTCACCGATGCACGAACTTTCATTACCGACTCCTCGAACCTTAGGGGCGTATCAGCGCAGCAAACCGCTGCCACCGTAGCCTTTCAGGTTGGCTTTCTTCATCAGGGATTCGTACTGGTGCGAAACGAGGTGCGATTGTACTTGGGACATGAAGTCCATCACAACCACTACCACAATCAGCAACGAGGTCCCGCCAAGGTAGAACGGCACATTTGCTGCCACCACCAGGAACTGGGGCAGAAGGCAGACGGCCATCATGTAAAGAGCACCGAACATGGTCAAACGGGTCAGAACGCCATCAATGTAGCGAGCCGACTGTTCACCAGGACGGATACCCGGAATAAAGGCACCGGACTTCTTCAGGTTTTCCGCTACGTCTTTCGGATTGAACATCAGCGCTGTGTAGAAGAAGCAGAAGAAAATGATCCCTGCACTAAACAGCAAGATGTTCAACGGCTGACCAGGAGCGATCGACTGCGAGATGTCCTGCAACCAGCCCATACCTTCGGACTGACCGAACCAGGCACCCAGCGAAGCCGGGAACAGCAAAATGCTGCTGGCGAAAATAGCCGGGATAACCCCCGCCATGTTCACCTTCAACGGCAAGTGGCTAGTCTGCGCAGCGAAGACCTTGCGGCCCTGCTGACGCTTGGCGTAGTGAACGGCGATACGACGCTGACCACGCTCAATGAACACCACGAAACCGATAATCGCTACTGCCAGCAAACCGATTGCGACCAGGGCGAAAATGTTGATATCGCCTGTACGCGCAGACTCGAAAGACTGCCCGATTGCTCTCGGAAGACCGGCAACGATACCTGCGAAGATCAACATCGAGATACCGTTGCCCACACCGCGCTCGGTGATCTGCTCGCCCAGCCACATCATGAACATCGCGCCGGCCACAAACGTGGAAACCGCGACGACATGGAAGCCCAGGCCGACAGAAAACGCCACGCCCTGGTTGGCCAGGCCAATGGACATGCCAATGGCTTGGACCAGCGCCAGGATAACGGTGCCGTAGCGGGTGTACTGGCTGATCTTGCGACGGCCAGCTTCACCTTCCTTCTTCAACTGCTCCAGTTGCGGGCTGACCGCCGTCATCAGCTGCATGATGATCGATGCCGAAATGTACGGCATGATCCCCAGTGCAAAGATGCTCATGCGCTCAAGCGCGCCACCGGAAAACATGTTGAACAAGCTAAGAATGGTCCCCTCATTCTGCCGAAACAGATCCGCCAGACGGTCCGGATTGATGCCTGGAACCGGGATATGCGCACCTATCCGATAGACGATGATCGCCATGAACAGAAAGCGCAGACGAGCCCAGAGTTCCGACATCCCGCCCTTACCGAGCGAAGAGAGAGCACCTTGCTTAGCCATTTATTCCTCGAATTTGCCGCCAGCTGCTTCGATAGCCGCACGCGCACCCTTGGTGGCTGCGATGCCCTTGATGGTGACTGCGCGAGTAACTTCGCCAGACAGCATGATTTTCACACGCTGAATGTGCTGGTTGATCACGTTGGCATCCTTCAGGGATTGCACGGAGATCACGTCGCCTTCCACTTTGGCCAGCTCGGACAGACGCACTTCTGCGCGGTCCATGGCTTTCAGGGAAACGAAGCCGAATTTCGGCAGACGACGGTGCAGCGGCTGTTGACCGCCTTCGAAGCCCGGAGCGATCGAACCACCCGAACGGGAGGTCTGACCTTTGTGGCCACGGCCGCCGGTCTTACCCAGACCGCTACCGATACCACGACCCGGACGATGCTTTTCGCGACGGGAACCCGGCGCTGGACTCAGATCATTGAGTTTCATCGATTAACCCTCGACGCGCAGCATGTAGTAAGCCTTGTTGATCATCCCGCGATTCTCGGGAGTATCCTGGACTTCTACAGTGTGACCGATGCGACGCAGACCCAGACCCTTAACGCACAGTTTGTGGTTAGGGATACGGCCCGAGACGCTCTTGATCAGCGTTACTTTAACGGTTGCCATGATCAGAAGATCTCCTCGACGCTCTTGCCGCGCTTGGCAGCAATGGATTCAGGAGATTGCATGGCTTTCAGACCCTTGAAGGTGGCGTAAACCACGTTCACTGGGTTGGTCGAACCGTAGCACTTGGCCAGAACGTTCTGAACGCCAGCAACTTCCAGGACAGCACGCATTGCACCGCCGGCGATGATACCGGTACCTTCCGAGGCAGGCTGCATGTAAACCTTCGAGGCGCCGTGGGCAGCCTTGGTGGCGTACTGCAGGGTGGTGCCCTTCAGGTCAACCTGGATCATGTTGCGACGAGCAGCTTCCATGGCTTTCTGGATCGCAGCAGGTACTTCGCGCGATTTGCCACGGCCGAAGCCGACACGACCTTTACCATCACCAACCACGGTCAACGCGGTGAAGGTGAAGATACGGCCGCCTTTTACGGTCTTGGCAACGCGGTTAACTTGAACCAGCTTCTCGATGTAGCCTTCGTCGCGCTTTTGATCGTTATTTGCCATAACTTAGAACTCCAGCCCGCCTTCACGAGCAGCATCAGCCAGCGCTTTGACGCGGCCATGGTACTTGAAGCCGGAACGGTCAAAGGCAACTTGAGATACACCGGCGGCTTTCGCACGCTCAGCTACCAGCTTGCCAACCTTAGTGGCCGCGTCGATGTTGCCAGTGGCGCCATCACGCAGGTCTTTGTCCAAGGTCGAGGCGCTTGCCAGAACCTTGCTGCCGTCGGCCGAAATGACCTGGGCGTAGATGTGCTGCGAGGAGCGGAACACGCACAGGCGCACGACTTCGAGTTCGTGCATCTTGAGGCGTGCTTTGCGAGCGCGACGCAGTCGAGTAACTTTTTTGTCGGTCATTTGCTAGGCCCTACTTCTTCTTGGCTTCTTTACGACGGACTACTTCGTCCGCGTAACGCACACCTTTACCTTTGTAAGGCTCTGGTGGACGGAAGTCGCGGATTTCAGCGGCCACCTGACCTACCAGCTGCTTGTCGATACCCTTGATCAGGATGTCGGTCTGGCTAGGCGTTTCAGCGGTGATACCGGCTGGCAGTTCGTAGTCCACTGGGTGCGAGAAGCCCAGGGCCAGGTTCAGGATAGTGCCCTTGGCCTGTGCCTTGTAACCAACACCGACCAGCTGGAGCTTGCGCTCGAAGCCTTGGCTTACGCCCTGGACCATGTTGTTGACCAGAGCACGGGTAGTACCGGCCATGGCGCGAGCTTGCTGGTCACCATTGCGAGCGACGAAACGCAGCTCACCAGACTCTTCGGTAACTTCAACAGACGAGTGAACGTTCAGTTCGAGAGTGCCTTTGGCACCCTTCACCGAAAGCTGCTGGCCGGCGAATTTGACTTCGACACCAGATGGCAGCTTAACGGGGTTCTTAGCGACGCGAGACATGTCTATCCCCCCTTAGAACACTGTGCAGAGAACTTCGCCGCCGACACCGGCAGCGCGCGCAGCGCGATCAGTCATCACACCTTTGTTGGTGGAGACAATAGACACGCCCAAACCGCCACGTACTTTCGGCAGATCGGTAACGGCCTTGTACTGGCGCAGGCCTGGACGGCTGGAGCGCTTCAGTTCCTCGATGACCGGACGGCCTTCGAAGTACTTCAGTTCGATCGACAGGGAGGGCTTGGCTTCGCCACTGACTTGGTAGCCAGCGATGTAACCTTCATCCTTCAGAACTTTGGCAACCGCGACCTTCAGCGTAGAGGAAGGCATGCTTACGACGGACTTTTCAGCCATCTGGGCATTACGGATGCGAGTTAGCATGTCCGCTAACGGGTCCTGCATACTCATGGGCTAGATGCTCCTGATACAAGAATTATTAGCCTTGCGGCTATCACAACCACCCGAGCGGATTGGGCAAAAAACCCAGGCTCAGGTGAGCCGGTCATTCTAGACACAAGGTAGAAACGAAACAAGCCCCATATAGGGGCTTGTTTGTTGGCGAGGTCACCGGCGGTCGGAAGATTGCTCCCCTTCCACCGGGATCACACCTGCAGCGATTACCAGGAGGCCTTGACCAGACCTGGTACGTCACCGCGCATTGCCGCTTGACGCAGCATGTTACGGCCCAGGCCGAACTTACGGTATACACCGTGAGGACGACCGGTCAGGCGGCAACGGTTGCGCAGACGCGCAGCGCTGGCATCACGTGGCTGCTTCTGCAGAGCGACAACGGCAGCGAAACGCTCTTCTGGAGAGGCGCTCAGGTTGACGATGGTCGCTTTCAGCTCAGCACGCTTTTTGGCGAACTTGGCTACCGTGAGCTGACGCTTCAGCTCGCGGTTTTTCATGCTCTTCTTGGCCATTTTCCTACTCCAATCAGTTGCGGAACGGGAATTTGAAAGCACGCAGCAGAGCGCGGCCTTCGTCATCCGAACGAGCAGTGGTGGTCAGGGTGATGTCCAAACCGCGCAGAGCATCGATCTTGTCGTAATCGATTTCCGGGAAGATGATCTGCTCTTTCACGCCCATGCTGTAGTTGCCACGGCCATCGAAGGACTTGGCATTCAGGCCGCGGAAGTCGCGAACCCGAGGCAGGGAGATCGCCAGCAGGCGGTCCAGGAATTCGTACATCTTGTCGCTACGCAGGGTCACCTTGACGCCGATCGGCCATCCTTCACGGACTTTGAAGCCCGCGATGGATTTACGAGCGAAAGTCACGACCGGCTTTTGACCGGTGATCTTTTCCAGGTCGGCAACAGCGTGCTCGATGACTTTTTTGTCGCCGATCGCTTCGCCCAGACCCATGTTCAGGGTGATTTTGGTAACGCGCGGAACTTCCATCACGTTCGACAGCTTAAGTTCTTCCTTAAGCTTGGGAGCGATTTCGTTCCGGTAAATCTCTTTCAGTCGTGCCATGGTCTTCTACCTAGCAGTGTTCAAGCATCAACCGCTTTTTGGGTCGACTTGAAGACACGAATTTTCTTACCGTCTTCTACTTTGAAACCAACGCGGTCAGCCTTGTTGGTTTCGCCGTTGAAGATGGCAACGTTGGAAGCGTGCAGAGGCGCTTCTTTCTCGACGATACCGCCCTGAACGCCCGCCATCGGGTTAGGCTTGGTATGACGCTTGACCAGGTTCACGCCACCGATGACCAGACGGTCATCAGCGAGAACCTTCAGCACCTTACCGCGCTTACCTTTGTCTTTGCCGGCGATCACGATGATCTCGTCGTCACGACGAATCTTTTGCATGTCGGATCTCCTTACAGCACTTCAGGGGCGAGCGAGACGATCTTCATGAACTTCTCAGTACGAAGTTCACGGGTCACTGGCCCGAAGATGCGAGTGCCGATCGGCTCTTGCTTGTTGTTCAGCAGAACAGCAGCGTTGCCGTCGAAACGAATGATGGAACCGTCAGCGCGACGTACACCGTGACGGGTACGGACGACAACAGCGGTCATCACTTGGCCTTTTTTGACCTTACCGCGCGGAATTGCTTCCTTGACGGTTACTTTGATGATGTCACCGATGCCGGCGTAACGGCGGTGCGAACCGCCGAGTACCTTGATGCACATGACGCGACGAGCGCCGCTGTTATCGGCCACATCGAGCATGGATTGAGTCTGAATCATAAAATTTCTCCGACCCCTAGCCCTTAGACTTCAACAGCGCGTTCGAGGACTTCAACCAGTGCCCAGGACTTGGTCTTGGCCAGCGGACGGGTTTCACGGATGGAAACCTTGTCGCCGATCTTGCACTGGTTGGCTTCGTCGTGCGCGTGCAGCTTAGTCGAACGCTTAACGTATTTACCGTAGATCGGGTGCTTTACGCGACGCTCGATCAGAACGGTGATGGTCTTGTCCATTTTGTCGCTGACGACACGGCCAGTCAGCGTACGGACGGTTTTTTCAGCTTCAGCCATGATCACTTACCTGCCTGCTGGTTGAGCACAGTTTTCACGCGAGCGATGTCACGCTTAACTTGCGAGAGCAGGTGCGACTGCCCCAACTGGCCAGTTGCTTTCTGCATACGCAGATTGAACTGGTCGCGCAGCAAGCCGAGCAGTTGCTCGTTCAGCTGCTGTGCCGATTTTTCACGAAGTTCATTCGCTTTCATCACATCACCGTCCGCTTAACAAAGGAGGTGGCGAGAGGCAGCTTTGCAGCAGCCAGGGCGAAAGCTTCGCGCGCCAGCTCTTCAGAAACACCCTCGATCTCGTACAGGACTTTGCCTGGCTGGATCTGGGCAACCCAGTATTCCACGGAACCCTTACCTTTACCCATACGAACCTCGAGAGGTTTCTTGGAGATCGGCTTGTCCGGGAAGACACGGATCCAGATCTTACCGCCACGTTTCACGTGACGAGTCAGAGCACGACGTGCCGACTCGATCTGGCGAGCGGTGAGGCGACCGCGAGCAACAGCTTTCAGGGCGAATTCGCCGAAGCTGACTTTGCTACCGCGCAGTGCCAGACCACGGTTGTGGCCAGTCATCTGCTTGCGGAATTTTGTACGCTTTGGTTGCAACATTTGGCGTACCCCTTACTTAGCAGCTTTTTTACGAGGCGCTGGTGCTTGTGGTTTCAGTTCTTCTTGGCGACCACCAATAACTTCGCCTTTGAAGATCCAAACCTTCACACCGATCACACCGTAAGTGGTGTGAGCTTCGTAGGTGTTGTAGTCGATATCGGCACGCAGGGTGTGCAGAGGCACACGACCTTCGCGATACCACTCGGTACGAGCAATCTCGGCGCCGCCGAGACGACCGCTCACCTGGATCTTGATGCCCTTGGCACCAATACGCATGGCGTTCTGTACGGCGCGCTTCATGGCGCGACGGAACATTACGCGGCGTTCCAGCTGCTGAGCTACGCTCTGCGCAACCAGCATAGCGTCGAGTTCCGGCTTGCGGATCTCTTCGATGTTGATGTGCACAGGCACACCCATCTGCTTGGTCAGGTCCTGACGCAGCTTCTCGACATCCTCACCTTTCTTACCGATAACGATACCGGGACGAGCGGTGTGGATGGTGATGCGTGCAGTTTGAGCCGGACGATGAATATCGATACGGCTTACGGACGCGCTTTTTAGTTTGTCTTGGAGGTACTCACGTGTTTTCAGATCCTTCAACAGGTAATCTGCGTAAGTAGCACCGTCTGCGTACCAGACGGAGGTGTGCTCCTTGACGATTCCCAGGCGAATGCCAGTGGGATGTACTTTCTGACCCATCTGATCGACTCCGTTACTTGTCCGCAACCTTGACAGTGATATGGCAAGACCGCTTGACGATGCGATCAGCACGGCCTTTGGCACGTGGCATGATGCGCTTCAGCGAACGCCCTTCGTTGACGAAGACGGTGGAGACCTTCAGGTCATCAACGTCTGCGCCTTCGTTGTGTTCGGCGTTGGCAACGGCCGACTCGAGGACTTTCTTCATGATTTCAGCGGCTTTTTTGCTGCTGAAGGCCAACAGGTTGAGCGCTTCGCCCACCTTCTTCCCGCGGATCTGGTCGGCGACCAAGCGGGCTTTCTGGGCGGAGATGCGAGCGCCCGACAACTTAGCGGCTACTTCCATTTCCTTACCCCTTAACGCTTGGCTTTCTTGTCAGCCACGTGCCCGCGATAGGTGCGGGTACCGGCGAACTCGCCCAGTTTGTGGCCGACCATGTCTTCGTTCACGAGAACTGGGACATGTTGGCGACCGTTGTGAACCGCGATGGTCAGACCGACCATTTGTGGCAGGATCATCGAGCGACGCGACCAGGTTTTAACTGGCTTGCGATCGTTCTTCTCCACCGCCACTTCGACCTTCTTCAACAGGTGAAGATCGATAAAAGGACCTTTTTTCAGAGAACGTGGCACTGTCGTATCCCTCTAGTTACTTGCGACGACGGACGATCATGTTGTCGGTACGCTTATTACCACGGGTTTTAGCACCCTTGGTTGGGAAGCCCCATGGCGATACCGGATGACGACCACCGGAGGTACGACCTTCACCACCACCATGCGGGTGGTCAACCGGGTTCATGGCAACGCCACGAACGGTTGGGCGAACGCCGCGCCAGCGTTTGGCACCTGCTTTACCCAGCGAACGCAGGCTGTGCTCGGAGTTCGAGACTTCGCCCAGGGTCGCACGGCACTCAGCCAGTACTTTACGCATTTCACCAGAGCGCAGACGCAGGGTCACGTAGACACCTTCGCGAGCGATCAGCTGAGCCGAAGCACCAGCGGAACGAGCGATCTGTGCACCTTTACCCGGCTTCAGTTCGATGCCGTGA
Source organism: Pseudomonas sp. DCB_AW (assembly GCF_026240895.1). Taxonomy (NCBI): domain Bacteria; kingdom Pseudomonadati; phylum Pseudomonadota; class Gammaproteobacteria; order Pseudomonadales; family Pseudomonadaceae; genus Pseudomonas; species Pseudomonas sp. DCB_AW. Next base: position 19,251 of record NZ_JAPFCE010000026.1, on the reverse strand, counting down.
ATGGTGCTACCTACTGGGATGTTACGCAGCTGCAGGGAGTTACCGGCCTTGATTGGGGCCAGGGAACCTGCGATCAGCTGGTCGCCAGCGCTCACGCCTTTAGGGGCGATGATGTAGCGACGCTCACCGTCTGCATAGCACAGCAGGGCGATGTGAGCAGTACGGTTTGGATCGTATTCGATACGCTCGACAGTGGCTGGGATGCCATCTTTGTCGTTGCGACGGAAGTCGACCAGACGGTAATGCTGCTTATGACCACCACCAACGTGACGAGTGGTAATGCGGCCATTGTTGTTACGACCACCAGACTTCGATTTCTTCTCGAGCAGCGGTGCGTGAGGAGCGCCTTTGTGGAGCTCCTTGTTGACCACCTTGACCACGAAACGGCGGCCAGGGGAAGTCGGTTTGCATTTAACGATTGCCATGATGCACCCCTTCCTTACTCAGCACTGCTGCTGAAATCGAGATCTTGGCCTGGCTGAAGGGAGACAATTGCCTTCTTCCAGTCATTACGCTTGCCCAGACCACGTGCGGTACGCTTGGTTTTACCCAGAACGTTAACGGTCGACACGTTTTCAACTTTTACGTTGAACAGGCCTTCGACAGCTTTCTTGATTTCCAGCTTGGTTGCGTCAGTAGCAACCTTGAATACGAACTGGCCTTTTTTCTCAGCCAGAACGGTAGCCTTCTCGGAAACGTGCGGGCCAAGGAGGACTTTGAATACGCGTTCCTGGTTCATCCCAGCAGCTCCTCGAATTTCTTCACGGCCGAGACAGTGATCAACACTTTCTCGTATGCGATCAGACTGACCGGGTCGGAACCTTGCACGTCACGTACATCGACGTGTGGCAGGTTGCGAGCAGCCAGGTACAGGTTCTGATCAACAGCGTCCGAAACGATCAGAACGTCGCTCAGACCCATGCCGTTCAGCTTGTTCAGCAGATCTTTGGTTTTCGGTGCTTCAACAGCGAAGTCCTGAACCACGACCAGACGGTCGCTACGCACCAGCTCAGCGAGGATGGAGCGCAGAGCTGCGCGATACATCTTCTTGTTGAGCTTTTGCGAGTGATCTTGAGGGCGAGCTGCGAAGGTAACACCACCGCCACGCCAGATCGGACCACGAGTGGTACCAGCACGAGCACGGCCAGTACCCTTCTGACGCCATGGGCGCTTACCGCCACCAGCCACGTCGGAACGGGTCTTTTGCTGCTTGGTGCCCTGACGGCCGCCGGCCATGTAGGCCACGACTGCTTGGTGAACCAGCGTCTCGTTGAATTCGCCACCGAAAGTCAGTTCGGAAACTTCGATCGCCTGAGCGTCATTTACATTAAGTTGCATGTCAGTTTCCCCTTAACCGCGAGCCTTGACAGCCGGACGTACAACCACGTCGCCGCCAGTAGCGCCAGGTACGGCACCCTTGATCAGCAGCAGGTTGCGTTCAGCGTCTACGCGTACTACTTCCAGGGACTGAACAGTCACGCGCTCGGCGCCCATGTGACCGGACATTTTTTTGCCCTTGAACACACGACCAGGAGTCTGGCACTGGCCGATGGAGCCTGGGACGCGGTGCGACACGGAGTTACCGTGGGTGTTGTCCTGACCACGGAAGTTCCAGCGCTTGATGGTACCGGCGAAGCCTTTACCTTTGGACTGACCAGTAACGTCTACCAGCTGGCCTGCAGTGAAGAGTTCAGCTTTGATCGAGTCGCCAGCCTGGAACTCGCCTTCTTCAAGGCGGAACTCCCAGACACCGCGACCAGCGGCAACGTTCGCTTTAGCGAAGTGACCTGCTTGAGCAGCAGTCACACGCGAAGCACGACGCTCGCCGACAGTGACTTGCACTGCACGGTAGCCATCGGTTTCTTCAGTCTTGAACTGGGTGACGCGATTCGGCTCGATCTCAATGACCGTGACCGGAATGGAGACACCTTCTTCGGTGAAAACGCGGGTCATACCGCATTTACGACCGACTACACCAATAGTCATGTTGTAACCTCATGAGTGTACGGGGCTTTCACCCGCTATGGCCGCCCATTTCAGAGCGTTACACGGACAAGACCGAAGTCTTAGCCGAGGCTGATCTGCACTTCCACACCTGCCGCGAGATCAAGCTTCATCAGCGCGTCAACGGTTTTATCCGTTGGCTGGACGATGTCCAGAACACGCTTATGAGTGCGAATCTCGTACTGGTCACGCGCGTCTTTGTTGACGTGCGGGGAGACCAGAACGGTGAAACGCTCTTTGCGGGTAGGCAGTGGAATTGGACCACGCACTTGTGCACCAGTACGTTTCGCGGTTTCCACGATTTCCTGGGTGGATTGGTCGATCAGGCGATGGTCGAAAGCCTTCAACCTGATACGGATTTGCTGATTTTGCATTGGATTTCAGACTCCAGGCTGTTCCCAACGGACGCACTACGCCCGCTAAAAGGAGGCGTGATTCTATAGACGCCCCAATTTAGTGTCAACCCAATAAAAAAAACCCCCGCTGAGCGGGGGTTTTTTCAATCGGTCGAGTGATTACTCGATGATTTTGGCTACGACGCCGGCGCCGACGGTACGACCGCCTTCACGGATAGCGAAGCGCAGACCGTCTTCCATTGCGATGGTCTTGATCAGAGTGACAGTCATCTGAATGTTGTCACCTGGCATTACCATTTCAACGCCTTCCGGCAGTTCGCAGTTACCGGTCACGTCAGTGGTACGGAAGTAGAACTGAGGACGGTAGCCTTTGAAGAACGGAGTGTGACGGCCGCCTTCTTCCTTCGACAGGACGTAGACTTCTGCGGTGAACTTGGTGTGCGGCTTGACCGAACCTGGCTTGACCAGAACCTGGCCACGCTCAACGTCGTCACGCTTGGTACCACGCAGCAGAACGCCGCAGTTCTCGCCAGCACGGCCTTCGTCCAGCAGCTTGCGGAACATCTCAACACCGGTGCAGGTGGTGGTGGTGGTGTCACGCAGACCAACGATTTCCAGCGGATCTTGAACGCGGACGATACCACGCTCGATACGGCCGGTAACAACGGTACCACGACCCGAGATCGAGAATACGTCTTCGATTGGCATCAGGAACGGCTTGTCGATAGCACGCTCTGGCTCTGGGATGTAGCTGTCCAGAGTTTCAACCAGCTTCTTGACAGCGCTGGTGCCCATTTCGTTGTCGTCTTTGCCTTCCAGCGCCATACGAGCCGAACCGATGATGATCGGGGTGTCGTCGCCTGGGAAGTCGTAGGTGGACAGCAGGTCGCGAACTTCCATCTCGACCAGTTCCAGCAGCTCAGCGTCGTCTACCAGGTCAGCCTTGTTCAGGAAGACCACGATGTACGGAACGCCAACCTGACGGGACAGCAGGATGTGCTCACGGGTTTGTGGCATCGGACCATCGGCGGCCGAGCAAACCAGGATCGCGCCGTCCATCTGGGCAGCACCGGTGATCATGTTCTTCACGTAGTCAGCGTGACCTGGGCAGTCGACGTGAGCGTAGTGACGAATGTTCGAGTTGTACTCGACGTGAGCGGTGTTGATGGTGATACCGCGCGCTTTTTCTTCCGGAGCCGAGTCGATCTTGTCGAACTCAACGACTGCCGAACCGAAAACTTCGGAGCAGACGCGAGTCAGAGCTGCGGTCAGAGTAGTCTTACCGTGGTCAACGTGGCCGATGGTGCCGACGTTAACGTGGGGAAGGGAACGATCAAATTTTTCTTTAGCCACGACAGTGAACCTCTTGCCTAAAGGGGATTAGCCTTGTTTTTTAACGAGTGCTTCGACGATGTTCGACGGAGCTTCGGCGTATTTGGAGAATTCCATGGAGTAGCTTGCGCGACCCTGAGACATGGAACGAACGTCGGTCGCATAACCGAACATTTCTCCGAGCGGTACCTCAGCAGTGATTACCTTGCCGGACACCGAGTCTTCATTACCCTGGATCATCCCGCGACGACGGCTCAGGTCACCCATCACGTCACCCAGGTAGTCTTCCGGGGTTACAACTTCGACCTTCATGATCGGCTCAAGCACCACGCCACCGCCCTTCTGGGCCAGTTGCTTGGTCGCCATCGAAGCAGCGATTTTGAACGCCATTTCGTTGGAGTCGACGTCGTGGTACGAACCGTCGAATACCGTGGCCTTCAGGCCGAGCAGCGGATAGCCGGCAACAACGCCGTTTTTCATCTGCTCTTCGATACCCTTCTGGATCGGGGCGATGAATTCCTTAGGAATCACACCACCAACGACTTCGTTGGTGAAGACCAGACCTTCGGTGATGTTGCCCTTCTCGTCGACGTCCGGCTCCGAGAAACGGATCCAGCAGTGACCGAACTGACCACGACCGCCCGACTGACGAACGAACTTGCCTTCGATCTCGACGTTGGACTTGGTGATCTTCTCGCGGTACGAAACCTGAGGCTTACCGATGTTGGCTTCGACGTTGAACTCGCGCTTCATGCGGTCAACGAGGATGTCCAGGTGCAGCTCACCCATGCCCGAGATGATGGTCTGACCAGTCTCTTCGTCGGTCTTGACGCGGAACGACGGGTCTTCCTGGGCCAGTTTGCCCAGAGCGATACCCATCTTCTCCTGGTCAGCCTTGGTTTTCGGCTCTACGGAGAGCGAAATAACCGGCTCAGGGAAGTCCATACGCTCAAGGATGATTGGCTTGTCGGCGTTGCACAGGGTTTCGCCTGTGGTCACGTCCTTCATGCCGATCAGGGCCGCGATGTCGCCAGCGCGCACTTCCTTGATCTCTTCACGCTGGTTGGCGTGCATCTGCACCATACGACCAACGCGCTCTTTCTTGCCCTTGACCGAGTTGATGACGGAGTCACCGGAGGTCAGAACACCCGAGTAGACGCGAACGAAGGTAAGAGTACCCACGAACGGGTCAGTCGCGATCTTGAACGCCAGAGCCGAGAACGGCTCGTCGTCGTCAGCGTGACGCTCGTCTTTACGAACAGCCGGATCGTCTTTGTCCAGATCCTTGTCATCCGGGTTGATACCCTGGATTGCAGGAATCTCGGTCGGAGCAGGCAGGTAGTCGATGACGGCGTCGAGAACCAGGGGAACGCCCTTGTTCTTGAACGACGAACCGCAGACGGCCGGTACGATTTCGCTGGCCAGGGTGCGCGCGCGCAGACCGGCTTTGATCTCTTCGACGGTCAGCTCTTCGCCTTCCAGGTACTTGTTCATCAGCTCTTCGCTGGCCTCGGCAGCCGCCTCAACCATGTTGGAGCGCCACTCTTCAGCCAGCTCCAGCATATCGGCAGGAATTTCTTCCTCGCGATAGGTGGTGCCTTTGTCGTCGTCGTTCCAGTAGATAGCCTTCATCTTGATCAGGTCGACCTGACCCTGGAAGTTATCTTCCGAACCGATGGCCAGCTGAACAGGAACCGGGGTGTGACCCAGACGGTTCTTGATCTGACCTACGACGCGCAGGAAGTTTGCACCGGCACGGTCCATCTTGTTCACGTAAACAACACGTGGAACGCCGTATTTGTTGGCCTGACGCCATACGGTTTCGGACTGAGGCTCAACGCCGGAGGTACCGCAGAACACAACGACCGCGCCGTCGAGTACGCGCAGCGAACGCTCTACTTCAATGGTGAAGTCAACGTGGCCGGGGGTATCGATGACGTTTACGCGGTAGTTGTCGTACTGACCAACAGAGCCCTTCCAGAAGGTAGTTACGGCAGCGGAGGTAATGGTAATACCCCGCTCCTGCTCCTGAACCATCCAGTCGGTGGTCGCGGCGCCGTCGTGCACCTCGCCCATCTTGTGGCTCAGGCCTGTGTAGAACAGGATCCGCTCGGTAGTGGTGGTCTTGCCCGCGTCAACGTGGGCACAGATACCAATGTTACGGTAGCGGTTAATTGCTGTAGTACGAGCCATAAAGCCCTCGCAAAATGATTGATGCTTGAATTAGAAGCGGTAGTGCGAGAACGCTTTGTTGGCTTCAGCCATACGGTGAACGTCTTCACGCTTCTTGACTGCAGCACCCTTGCCTTCAGCAGCATCCAGCAGCTCGCCAGCCAGGCGCAGAGCCATCGACTTCTCGCCGCGCTTGCGGGCGTAGTCTACGAGCCAGCGCATTGCCAGAGCATTACGACGGGATGGACGAACTTCAACCGGAACCTGGTAAGTGGCACCGCCGACACGACGGGACTTTACTTCGACCAGCGGAGCGATGGCGTCGAGAGCTTTCTCGAAGATTTCCAGGGGGTCGCTGTTCTTGCGCTCTTTGACCTTGTCCAGTGCACCGTAAACGATGCGCTCGGCCACGGCCTTCTTGCCGCTTTCCATCACGTGGTTCATGAACTTGGCGAGGATTTGGGATCCGTATTTAGGATCGTCCAGAATCTCACGTTTTGCTGCTACACGACGTCTTGGCATGATAAGCCCTCAAACGGTCTTCAGGTTAGCCCGGGACGTGGGTCTTCGACCCCTGCCCGACCTTACTCTTATCGACTCAAAAAAATGGATGGGTGCAAACGACCGATTACTTCGGACGCTTGGTACCGTACTTCGAACGACCCTGGTTACGGCCTTTAACGCCCGAAGTATCCAGAGAGCCGCGAACGGTGTGGTAACGAACACCTGGCAAGTCTTTTACACGGCCGCCACGGATCAGGACGACGCTGTGCTCTTGCAGGTTGTGGCCTTCACCGCCGATGTACGAGGAAACCTCGAAACCGTTGGTCAGACGCACACGGCAAACTTTACGCAGTGCCGAGTTAGGTTTTTTCGGCGTGGTGGTGTACACGCGGGTGCACACGCCACGACGTTGCGGGCAGTTCTGCAGCGCAGGAACGTCGGACTTCTCGACCGAACGCTTACGCGGCTGACGTACCAGCTGGTTGATAGTTGCCATCTACTAGCTCCACTGATTGTCTTGCGACTCTATTGTCTTGCAAGAAAGCCAAAAATTGGCGAGACGGAGCCTCACCAAATTTAAGGGTACAAAAGTCTACGGAGGATCTTGCACCCAGTCAAGACGAGGCCCCGGCCCTCCCCGCCCGGTCATCGGCAACAATTCATGTCGACGATGGCCGTTCGGGGCTTGCCGGGGCCCTGCCCTGTACTTAGTTACCGCTGGAATTCAGCGCTTCGGTCAGTGCGGCTTCCACCTCACTGGCGCTCACACGCAGCGGTTTGTCGGCATCACGGCGGCGCTTGCGCTCGCTGTGGTAAGCCAGACCAGTACCGGCCGGGATCAGACGACCCACGACCACGTTCTCTTTCAGGCCGCGCAGGTAATCGCGCTTGCCGGTGACAGCCGCTTCGGTCAGTACGCGGGTGGTTTCCTGGAAGGAAGCCGCGGAGATGAACGATTCGGTCGACAGCGACGCCTTGGTAATACCCAGCAGCACACGCGAGAACTTCGAGATGAACTTGTCTTCGCTGGCGAGACGCTCGTTCTCGACCAGTACGTGAGTCAGTTCCATCTGGTCGCCCTTGATGAAGCTGGAATCACCCGACTCAGCGATCTCGACCTTACGCAGCATCTGACGCAGGATGGTCTCGATGTGCTTGTCGTTGATCTTAACGCCTTGCAGGCGGTAAACGTCCTGGATCTCGTTGACGATGTACTTGGCCAGCGCGCTCACACCCAGCAGACGCAGGATGTCGTGCGGATCGCTCGGGCCGTCGGAGATAACTTCGCCGCGGTTTACCTGTTCGCCTTCGAAGACGTTCAGGTGGCGCCACTTCGGAATCAGCTCTTCGTACGGATCGCTACCGTCGGTCGGCGTAATGACCAGACGGCGCTTGCCTTTGGTCTCTTTACCGAACGCGATGGTGCCGCTGACTTCAGCCAGAATCGAGGCTTCTTTCGGACGACGCGCTTCGAACAAGTCGGCAACGCGCGGCAGACCACCGGTGATGTCGCGGGTCTTCGACGTTTCTTGCGGGATACGCGCGATAACGTCACCAACACCGATCTGTGCACCGTCAGCCACACCAACAAGGGCGTTGGCCGGCAGGAAGTACTGAGCCGGTACGTCGGTACCTGGCAGGTACAGGTCCTTGCCGTTGGCATCGACCATCTTGATTGCCGGACGGATTTCCTTGCCTGCGGCAGGGCGATCCTTGACGTCCAGAACTTCGATGTTGGTCAAACCAGTCAGTTCGTCGGTCTGACGCTTGATGGTGATGTTTTCTTCCATGCCCACGAAGGTCACGGTACCTTTCAGCTCGGTAACGATCGGGTGGGTGTGCGGGTCCCACTTGGCGACGATGGCGCCAGCTTCGACCTTGTCACCTTCCTTGACCGAAATGACCGCACCGTAAGGCAGCTTGTAACGCTCACGCTCACGACCGAATTCATCGGCAATGGCCAGCTCGCCGGAACGCGATACGGCAACCAGGTTGCCATCGGCGCGCACGACCTGCTTCAGGTTGTGCAGACGAACCATACCGCCGTTCTTCACCTGGACGCTGTCGGCAGCCGAGGTCCGGCTTGCAGCACCACCGATGTGGAACGTACGCATGGTCAGCTGGGTACCCGGCTCACCGATCGACTGTGCAGCGATAACGCCGACAGCTTCACCGATGTTCACCTGGTGACCACGAGCCAGGTCACGACCGTAGCATTTGGCGCAGATACCGTAGCGGGTTTCGCAGTTGATCGGCGAACGCACGATAACTTCGTCGATGCTGTTCAGCTCGATGAACTCGACCCACTGCTCGTCAACCAGGGTACCGGCTGGGACGATGACGTCCTCGGTGCCTGGCTTGAACACGTCACGGGCAATGACACGACCCAGTACGCGCTCACCCAGCGGCTCGACAACGTCACCGCCTTCGATGTGCGGAGTCATCAGCAGGCCGTGGTCGGTGCCACAGTCGATCTCGGTCACGACCAGATCTTGCGCCACGTCTACCAGACGACGCGTCAGGTAACCGGAGTTCGCTGTTTTCAGTGCGGTATCCGCCAGACCCTTACGAGCACCGTGAGTCGAGATGAAGTACTGGAGTACGCTCAGACCTTCACGGAAGTTCGCGGTGATCGGCGTCTCGATGATCGAGCCGTCCGGCTTGGCCATCAGACCACGCATACCGGCCAGCTGACGGATCTGTGCTGCGGAACCCCGCGCACCCGAGTCAGCCATCATGTACATCGAGTTGAAGGACTCTTGCTCGACTTCCTTGCCCTCGCGGTCGATGACCTTCTCTTTCGAGAGGTTGGCCATCATCGCCTTGGACACTTCGTCGTTCGCCTTCGACCACAAGTCGATGACCTTGTTGTACTTCTCGCCCTGGGTTACCAGGCCGGAGGCGTACTGGCTCTCGATTTCCTTCACTTCGTCGGTAGCAGTACCGATGATGCGGGCTTTTTCGTCCGGGATAACGAAGTCGTTAACACCGATCGAAACGCCGGAAATGGTCGAGTAGGCAAAGCCGGTGTACATCAGCTGGTCAGCGAAGATGACGGTCTCTTTCAGACCAACCACGCGGTAGCACTGGTTGATCAGCTTGGAGATCGCTTTCTTCTTCATCGGCTGGTTGACCACGTCGTACGGCAGACCTGCCGGTACAACCTGGAACAACAGCGCACGGCCGACGGTGGTGTCGACGATGCGGGTGTTCTTGGTGACGGAGCCATCACGGTCATTCACGGTCTCGTTGATACGGACCTTGATTTTCGCGTGCAGGGCAGCTTCGCCGGCGCGGAATACGCGGTCGACTTCTTGCAGGTCAGCGAATACGCGACCTTCGCCCTTGGCGTTGATGGCTTCACGGGTCATGTAGTACAGACCCAGTACAACGTCCTGCGACGGAACGATGATTGGCTCACCGTTGGCTGGCGACAGAATGTTGTTGGTCGACATCATCAGCGCGCGCGCTTCGAGCTGGGCTTCCAGCGTCAGCGGCACGTGAACGGCCATCTGGTCACCGTCGAAGTCGGCGTTGTACGCCGCACAGACCAACGGGTGCAGCTGGATCGCCTTACCTTCGATGAGCACAGGCTCGAACGCCTGGATACCCAGACGGTGAAGGGTCGGTGCACGGTTGAGCAGTACGGGGTGTTCGCGGATGACCTCGGCGAGAACGTCCCACACCTCTGGCAGCTCGCGCTCGACCATCTTCTTGGCAGCCTTGATGGTGGTCGCCAGACCACGCATTTCCAGCTTGCCGAAAATGAACGGCTTGAACAGCTCGAGGGCCATTTTCTTCGGCAGACCGCACTGGTGCAGACGCAGGGTCGGGCCTACGGTAATTACCGAACGACCGGAGTAGTCCACGCGCTTACCGAGCAAGTTCTGACGGAAACGACCTTGCTTACCTTTGATCATGTCAGCCAGGGACTTCAGCGGACGCTTGTTCGAGCCAGTGATGGCGCGACCGCGACGGCCGTTGTCCAGCAGGGCGTCGACCGCTTCCTGCAGCATGCGCTTTTCGTTGCGCACGATGATGTCCGGCGCCGACAGATCGAGCAGGCGCTTCAGACGGTTGTTACGGTTGATCACCCGACGATACAGGTCGTTCAGGTCGGAGGTCGCGAAGCGGCCGCCATCCAGCGGTACCAGCGGACGCAGGTCCGGCGGCAGTACTGGCAGGACGGTCAGGACCATCCACTCAGGCAGGTTGCCCGAGCCCTGGAAAGCTTCCATCAGCTTCAGGCGCTTGGACAGCTTCTTGATCTTGGTTTCCGAGTTGGTCTGCGGAATCTCTTCACGCAGGCGACCGATCTCGTGCTCCAGGTCGATAGCGTGCAGCAGCTCGCGGACAGCCTCGGCACCCATGCGGGCGTCGAAGTCGTCACCGAACTCTTCCAGCGCTTCGAAGTACTGCTCGTCGTTCAGCAGCTGGCCTTTTTCAAGGGTGGTCATGCCTGGGTCGATAACGACGTAGCTCTCGAAGTAGAGAACGCGCTCGATATCACGCAGGGTCATGTCCATCAGCAGGCCGATACGGGACGGCAGCGACTTCAGGAACCAGATGTGGGCAACCGGCGAGGCCAGTTCGATGTGCGCCATGCGCTCACGACGAACCTTGGCCAGGGCAACTTCAACGCCGCACTTCTCGCAGATCACACCGCGGTGCTTGAGGCGCTTGTACTTGCCGCACAGGCACTCGTAGTCCTTGACTGGGCCAAAAATCTTGGCGCAGAACAGGCCGTCACGCTCAGGTTTGAACGTACGGTAGTTGATGGTTTCCGGCTTCTTAACTTCACCGAACGACCACGAACGGATCATTTCAGGCGACGCCAGACCGATGCGGATGGCGTCGAACTCTTCGACTTGACCCTGGTTTTTCAGCAAATTCAGTAGGTCTTTCAAGGCCTTTCCTCCTGGCGGAGCAGGAAGCGGGCATTACCTGCCCCGCTCCCCTTCGCGTCACGTGTTATTCGGTTTCCAGATCGATATCGATACCGAGCGAACGGATCTCTTTGATCAACACGTTGAAGGACTCGGGCATGCCCGGCTCCATACGGTGATCGCCATCCACGATGTTCTTGTACATCTTGGTACGGCCGTTCACGTCGTCCGACTTCACTGTGAGCATTTCTTGCAGGGTGTATGCCGCGCCGTATGCTTCCAGCGCCCACACTTCCATCTCCCCGAAACGCTGACCACCGAACTGCGCCTTACCACCCAGCGGCTGCTGGGTAACCAGGCTATAGGAACCAGTGGAACGCGCGTGCATCTTGTCGTCCACCAAGTGGTTCAGCTTGAGCATGTACATGTAACCAACGGTCACAGGACGCTCGAACTTGTTGCCGGTACGGCCATCGAACAGCACCATCTGGCCGCTTTCTGGCATGTCTGCCAGTTTCAGCATGGCCTTGATCTCGCTTTCCTTGGCACCGTCGAAGACTGGGGTAGCCATAGGCACGCCCTTCTTCAGGTTGTTCGCCAGGGCAAGGATCTCTGCGTCGGTGAACTCTTCCAGGCTTTCCTGACGACCACCGATCTCGTTGTAGATCTCGGTCAGGAACACGCGCAGCTCAGCGGCTTTGCGCTGCTCTTCGAGCATCCGGTCGATCTTCTCGCCCAGGCCTTTGGCCGCGAGGCCCAGGTGGGTTTCAAGGATCTGACCAACGTTCATACGCGAAGGTACGCCCAGTGGGTTCAGTACGACGTCGACCGGAGTACCGTTGGCGTCGTGCGGCATGTCTTCGACCGGCATGATCACCGAGACCACACCTTTGTTACCGTGACGGCCTGCCATCTTGTCGCCCGGCTGGATGCGGCGGCGGATAGCCAGGTAGACCTTGACGATCTTCAGTACGCCCGGTGCCAGGTCGTCGCCTTGCTGCAGCTTGCGCTTCTTGTCTTCGAACTTGTCGTCCAGCAGACGACGGCGATCGACGATGTAAGCCTGAGCCTTTTCCAGCTGTTCGTTCAGCGCGTCTTCGGCCATGCGCAGTTTGAACCACTGGCCGTGCTCCAGACCGTCCAGTACTTCGTCAGTGATCACGGTGCCTTTCTTCAGGCCCGCACCACCGTCGACCACTTGGCCGTTCAGGGCGGAACGCAGACGCTCGAAGGTTGCACCTTCGACGATGCGGAACTCTTCGTTGAGGTCCTTGCGGATCTCGTCCAGCTGCATCTTCTCGATGGCCAGGGCGCGGCTGTCGCGCTCAACGCCGTCACGGGTGAAGACCTGGACGTCGATGACAGTACCCTTGGTGCCGGTTGGCACACGCAGGGAGGTGTCTTTAACGTCGCTTGCCTTCTCACCGAAGATGGCACGCAGCAGCTTCTCTTCCGGCGTCAGCTGGGTCTCGCCTTTCGGAGTGACCTTACCAACCAGAATGTCGCCAGCGCCGACTTCGGCACCTACGTAAACGATACCGGCTTCGTCCAGCTTGTTCAGCGCAGCTTCACCCACGTTCGGGATGTCTGCGGTGATTTCCTCTGGGCCAAGCTTGGTGTCACGCGCCACACAGGTCAGTTCCTGAATGTGGATCGTGGTGAAGCGATCTTCCTGAACCACACGCTCGGACAGGCAGATGGAGTCTTCGAAGTTGAAGCCGTTCCACGCCATGAACGCGATGCGCATGTTCTGACCCAGTGCCAGTTCACCCATATCGGTGGACGGGCCGTCGGCCATGATGTCGTGACGCTTGACCACATCACCCTTGCTGACCAGCGGACGCTGGTTGATGCAAGTGTTCTGGTTCGAACGGGTGTATTTGGTCAGGTTGTAGATATCTACACCTGCTTCACCGGTTTCGACTTCGTCATCGGCAACACGCACGACGATACGGCTGGCATCGACCGAGTCGATCACGCCGCCACGACGGGCCACGACGCAGACGCCGGAGTCACGGGCAACGTTGCGCTCCATGCCGGTACCTACCAGCGGCTTGTCAGCGCGCAGGGTCGGTACAGCCTGACGCTGCATGTTCGAACCCATGAGTGCACGGTTGGCGTCGTCGTGCTCGAGGAACGGAATCAGCGACGCTGCGACCGAAACAACCTGCTTCGGCGAAACGTCCATCAAGGTGACGTCTTCTGGCGCCTTGACGGTGAATTCATTCAGGTGACGAACTGCTACCAGCTCATCGATCAGCTGCTTCTTCTCGTTCATCGCGGCCGAAGCCTGGGCGATAACGTGATCCGCTTCTTCAATGGCCGACAGGAACACGATGTCGTCGCTGACCACGCCTTCCTTCACCACGCGATACGGGCTTTCGAGGAAGCCGTACTGGTTGGTGCGGGCATAGGCTGCCAGGGAGTTGATCAGACCGATGTTCGGACCTTCAGGGGTCTCGATCGGGCACACACGGCCGTAGTGGGTCGGGTGTACGTCACGGACTTCGAAGCCAGCACGCTCACGGGTCAGACCGCCAGGGCCGAGTGCAGAAACGCGGCGCTTGTGGGTGATCTCGGAAAGCGGGTTGTTCTGGTCCATGAACTGCGACAGCTGGCTGGAACCGAAGAACTCTTTCACCGCCGCCGCTACCGGCTTGGCGTTGATCAGGTCTTGCGGCATCAGGCCTTCGCTTTCGGCCATCGACAGACGTTCCTTGACCGCACGCTCAACGCGCACCAGGCCAACACGGAACTGGTTCTCGGCCATCTCGCCGACGCAACGTACGCGACGGTTACCCAGGTGGTCGATGTCGTCGACGATGCCTTTGCCGTTACGGATGTCGACCAGGGTCTTGAGGACCTCGACGATGTCTTCCTTGCTCAGCACGCCCGAACCTTCGATCTCGGTACGACCGATACGACGGTTGAACTTCATGCGGCCTACGGCGGACAGGTCGTAACGCTCGGCGCTGAAGAACAGGTTGTTGAACAGGGTCTCGGCAGCATCCTTGGTTGGCGGCTCGCCTGGACGCATCATGCGATAGATTTCGACCAGGGCTTCCAGCTGGTTGCTGGTGGTGTCGATCTTCAGGGTGTCCGAGATGAACGGACCGCAATCGATGTCGTTGGTGTACAGGGTCTCGATACGGACGACCTGTGCCTTGGCGACCTTGATCAGCAGCTCGGTGGTCAGCTCGGTGTTGCACTCGGCCAGGATCTCGCCGGTAGCCGGATGCACGATAGCCTTGGCGGTGGTGCGGCCCAGGACGTATTCCATAGGAACGTCGAGCTGCTTGACGCCGGCTTTCTCGAGCTGGTTGATGTGGCGCGCAGTGATGCGGCGACCCTGCTCGACAATGACCTTGCCGGTTTCGTCATGGATGTCCATGACCGCAACTTCACCACGCAGACGCTGAGGTACCAGTTCCAGGCTGAGTTTTTCGCCGGAAACGTGGAACACGTTGGTGGTGTAGAAGGTGTTCAGAACCTCTTCGGTGCTGTAACCCAGTGCGCGCAGCAGTACCGAGGCCGGCAGTTTGCGGCGACGGTCGATACGCACGAACACGCAGTCCTTCGGGTCGAACTCGAAGTCCAGCCAGGAGCCGCGGTAAGGGATGATGCGAGCGGAGTACAGCAGCTTGCCGGAGCTGTGCGTCTTGCCACGGTCGTGGTCGAAGAACACACCAGGCGAACGGTGCAGCTGGGAAACGATCACACGCTCGGTACCGTTGATTACGAAGGTACCGTTCTCAGTCATCAGGGGGATTTCACCCATGTAGACTTCTTGCTCTTTGATGTCCTTGATCGCTTTGTTCGACGATTCCTTGTCGAAGATGATCAGGCGCACCTTGACCCGCAGTGGGACCGCGAAGGTCACGCCACGCAGGACACATTCCTTCACATCGAAGGCGGGTTCGCCCAGGCGATAGCCTACGTACTCCAGGGCAGCATTGCCGGAGTAGCTGATGATCGGGAATACCGATTTGAAGGCCGCGTGCAGGCCGACGTCGCGGAACTGATCCTTGGATGCTCCCGCTTGCAGGAATTCGCGATACGAATCCAGCTGGATGGCCAGGAGGTAAGGCACATCCATGACGTCCGGCAACTTGCTAAAGTCCTTGCGGATACGTTTTTTCTCAGTGTATGAGTAAGCCATCAGCGTTCCCCAGCTTGGTCACCTGCTTGTTTGGCTTCTCCCGGCGGGAGCAGCCAGAAAATCGTGCAAACCCCTTGGTTTGCGCCACCCACATGGGTGTCTTGCAGCTCGTTATCGGGGCCGATCTGATCGGCCACCAATAACGGAAAAAGGCCGGTGGCATAAGCCACCAGCCATCAGCCTTGTGCTCAACGCTCAGGCTGGCATCGCAAAGTCGAAATTACTTCAGCTCGACTTTAGCGCCTGCTTCTTCCAGCTTCTTCTTAGCGTCTTCAGCGGCTTCTTTCGAAACGCCTTCAGCTACGACCTGAGGAGCGCCGTCGACTTTCTCTTTGGCTTCTTTCAGGCCCAGACCGGTCAGTTCACGAACGGCCTTGATCACGTTTACTTTCTTCTCGCCGGCTTCAACCAGAACAACGTTGAACTCGGTTTGCTCTTCAACAACGGCAGCAGCAGCAGCTGGGCCAGCAGCGGCAACAGCAGCGGTAACGCCGAAGGTTTCTTCCATAGCTTTGATCAGCTCAACAACTTCCAGAACGGTTTTCTGGCCGATTGCTTCGATGATTTGCTCGTTAGTCAGGGACATGACTTAAATCCTGTATTGGGGTGACAGCCTTCGCAGCCATCAAATTAAACAAATGATTTTGAAAGAGGTTACGCCGCCTTAGGCAGCAGCAGCTTCTTTCTGGTCGCGAACGGCCGCCAGAGTACGAGCCAGCTTGCTGGTGGCGCCTTGAATCACGCTCATCAGACGTGCGATAGCTTCGTCACGGGTCGGCAAGGTAGCCAGTACATCGATCTGGTTGGCGGCAATGAATTTGCCGTCAAACGCAGCTGCCTTGATCTCGAACTTGTCCTGACCCTTGGCGAACTCTTTGAACAGACGAGCAGCAGCGCCCGGGTGTTCGTTGGAGAAAGCGATCAGGGTCGGGCCAGTGAAGGCGTCGTTGAGGACACTGAATTCAGTATCGGCAACAGCGCGCTTGAGCAGGGTGTTACGTACGACACGTACGTAAACGCCAGCTTCACGAGCCTCTTTACGGAGTCCGGTCATTGCGCCTACAGTCACACCACGGGCATCAGCCACGACAGCGGACAGAGCGACTTTGGCAGCCTCGTTGACTTCAGCGACGATGGCCTTCTTGTCTTCGAGTTTAATTGCCACGGGTTTACTCCTGGTTTCTACCGTTTCATCTGGCCGAAGCCGGATGTCGTTTTGGTGTCTGATTCGATAACGAATCGGGAGCACCATCTGCGTAGGCTTGTGGTTTAAGGCTTGCGCCGCCTACGGTCTTGGATAGCCCCCGCCAGGCAGGGACCCCAATTTTTTGCTGGCGGCGCGACACGTCGCACCGCCATGGCCTTACGCGTTCAGCGAACCCTGGTCGATGACCAG
This sequence comes from Pseudomonas sp. DCB_AW, assembly GCF_026240895.1. NCBI lineage: Bacteria > Pseudomonadati > Pseudomonadota > Gammaproteobacteria > Pseudomonadales > Pseudomonadaceae > Pseudomonas > Pseudomonas sp. DCB_AW. The sequence goes on along the minus strand of NZ_JAPFCE010000026.1, from coordinate 2,442 downwards.
GCCTGGGCCCATAGTGGTGCTCAGGGTAACGCGCTTGACGTAGATACCTTTCGAAGAAGCTGGCTTGATACGCTTCAGATCAGCGATCAGGGCTTCAACGTTTTCCTTCAGCTTGCCAGCTTCGAAGCCGACTTTGCCAACGGAGGTGTGAATGATACCGTTCTTGTCGGTACGGTAGCGAACCTGACCAGCCTTGGCGTTTTTGACAGCGCCGGCTACGTCTGGAGTCACAGTACCCACTTTCGGGTTAGGCATCAGGCCGCGAGGACCCAGAACCTGACCCAGCTGACCAACAACGCGCATGGCATCAGGCGATGCGATGACGACGTCATAGTTCAGGTCGCCGGCTTTCATTTCTGCAGCCAGATCGTCCATACCTACACGGTCAGCGCCGGCAGCCAGAGCGGCCTCAGCAGCTGGACCCTGGGTGAAGACGGCAACGCGTACGGTCTTGCCAGTGCCGTGTGGCAGCACAGTAGCGCTACGAACGACCTGGTCGGATTTACGCGGGTCAACGCCGAGGTTGACGGCAACGTCGAAGGATTCGCTGAACTTCACGGTGGACAGTTCGGCCAGCAGCACTGCTGCTTCTTCGAAGTTGTAAACTTTGCCAGCTTCGATTTTCGAAGCAATGGCCTTTTGGCGCTTGGTCAGCTTAGCCATTACACACCCTCCACGTTCAGGCCCATGCTGCGGGCAGAGCCAGCGATGGTGCGTACAGCAGCGTCCAGGTCAGCAGCGGTCAGATCAGCCTGTTTAGTCTTGGCGATCTCTTCGAGCTGAGCACGGGTCACGGTACCGACTTTAACGGTGTTCGGACGAGCCGAACCACTGGTCAGGCCAGCAGCTTTCTTCAGCAGAACCGAGGCAGGGGTGCTCTTGGTCTCGAAGGTGAAGCTACGGTCGCTGTAAACAGTGATGATCACAGGAGTCGGCAGGCCGGCTTCTTGACCCTGAGTACGGGCGTTGAAGGCCTTGCAGAATTCCATGATGTTCACACCGTGTTGGCCCAGTGCTGGACCAACGGGTGGGCTTGGGTTGGCCTGGCCGGCCTTAACTTGCAGCTTGATGTAAGCCTGAATCTTCTTAGCCATGAGCTACTCCAAAATCGGGTACAAACGCCAGATGGCTCCCCGGATGACTTGCGTTTTATCCCAGTGACGACAAAACCCCGCAGCACACAGGGCTGCGGGGTATGGGATGCTTCGTTCGCCTAGACCTTCTCGACCTGGCTGAACTCGAGCTCCACCGGAGTAGAGCGACCGAAAATGAGCACCGCCACCTGGAGGCGACTCTTTTCGTAGTTAACCTCTTCGACACTGCCATTGAAGTCAGCAAACGGACCGTCAATGACACGAACCACTTCACCTGGCTCGAACAGCGTCTTCGGCTTCGGCTTGTCGCTGCCGTCGGCAACGCGACGCAGGATAGCCTCTGCTTCTTTATCAGTGATTGGCGCAGGCTTGTCTGCGGTACCACCAATAAAGCCCATCACACGAGGGGTATCCTTGACCAAGTGCCAAGTCCCTTCGTTCATCTCCATCTGGACCAGTACATAGCCAGGGAAGAATTTGCGCTCACTTTTGCGCTTTTGGCCGTTACGCATTTCAACGACTTCTTCGGTCGGAACCAGAATTTCGCCGAAACCGTCTTCCATGCCAGCCAGCTTGACGCGCTCGATCAGCGAGCGCATCACATGCTTCTCGTAACCCGAGTAAGCATGCACTACGTACCAACGCTTAGCCACGGGACACCCTTAGCCAACAATCAAGGAGACCGCCCAGCCGAGCAGGGAATCAAGACCCCACAACAGCAGCGCCATAACCAGAACTACAGCCACGACAATCAGCGTGGTCTGAGTGGTTTCTTGGCGGGTCGGCCACACGACTTTACGGATCTCGGTACGAGCTTCCTTCGCCAGCGCAAAGAACGACTTACCCTTCGCAGTCTGCAAGGCAACAAAGCCAGCAGCCGCAGCCAGGGCGAGCAATGCGAGTACGCGATACAGGATTGGGGAGGCGGAGTAATACTGATTACCCACGACGCCAACAACCACCAAAGCAACTACAGCCAGCCACTTGAACAGATCAAAACGCGATTCTTGGGCTTCAGTTTTGGGAGTCATCGGGGAGGATCCTGTGAGAAGAAAGCCAATCACACCGAGGTGAATGGCAGGTCAGGAGGGAATCGAACCCCCAACCTACGGTTTTGGAGACCGTCGCTCTGCCAATTGAGCTACTGACCTGTAACGCTGTATCAGGCCGGCCATTATACCGGCCTGATCAAGTAAATCAACTACTTATTCAATAATTTTTGCTACGACGCCGGCGCCGACGGTACGACCGCCTTCACGGATAGCGAAGCGCAGACCGTCTTCCATTGCGATGGTCTTGATCAGAGTGACAGTCATCTGAATGTTGTCACCTGGCATTACCATTTCAA
>NZ_JAPFCE010000025.1:0-67131 GCF_026240895.1 Pseudomonas sp. DCB_AW | reverse complement strand
CGAAGAGGCCGGTGAAAACACAGTAGGGCTGTGCCGCTGCCCCCGGCCTCTTCGCAGCACAAGGCTGCTCCTACAGGTAATGCGTAGGCCAGTCATTAAGCAGGTAACGCATAGGCCGGTCATTAAGCAGGTAATGCGTAGGCCAGTCCATTAAGCAGGTAATGCGCAGGCCAGTCACTAAGCCTTGCCGCTGACTACCATCTTGCGTGCATGTGCCAGGGATTCCTTGGTCAGGTCGATGCCGCCCAGCATGCGCGCCACTTCTTCGACCCGTTCGCGTTTACCCAGGCTGGCCACCGCCGTGTGGGTGGTGTCGCTGTGGCGCACCTTGTGCACGAACAGGTGGTGATGCCCTTGTGCCGCGACCTGCGGCAGGTGGGTTACGGTCAGTACCTGGCCGCGGTCACCCAGCCGGCGCAGCAGTTGGCCGACGATCTCCGCGGTAGGGCCGCCGATGCCGACGTCGACTTCGTCGAACACCAGGGTGGGGATACGCGAGGTCTGTGCAGTGATCACCTGGATCGCCAGGCTGATGCGTGACAGCTCGCCACCCGAGGCGACCTTGGCCAGGCCTTTGAGTGGCTGGCCGGGGTTGGCGCTCACCAACAGTTCGATTTGCTCGAGGCCGTGGGGCGACAGGTCGTTGCCTTCGTTGGGGGTAAGCTCGATGCAGAAGCGACCACCCGGCATACCCAGGCGTTGGACTTCTTGCTCGACGGCGACTGCCAACTGTTGCGCGGCCTGCTGGCGCAAGGCGCTCAGCTCGCGAGCCCGCTCTTTATAGTGTTGGGCATAGGCGGCCAGCTCTTCGCCCAGGCGCTCGATCGATTCGTCGCTGGCGTTCAAGCCTTCCAGCTCTTCCATCAAGCGCTGCTGCAGATGCGGCAGTTCGGTGGGGTGCACGCGGTGTTTGCGGGCCAGGGTGTAGATAGTGTCGAGGCGCTCTTCCAGGGCCTGCAGGCGCATGGGGTCGGCGTCGAAGTGATCGAGGAAGCGGTTGAGCTCGCCCACGGCTTCTTCGACCTGAATCTGCGCGCTGGCAATCAGGTTGGCGGCTTCGCCCAGCGCCTTGGGTGAGTTGGTGGCGGCGCCCAGCCGATTGAGGCTGGAGGTGAGGGCGCTGAGCACGTTGCCCGAGTCGCTCTCGCTGCACTGGTCGATGACCTGGCGGCAGATGCCGAACAGGGCTTCGGCGTTGGTCAGGTTCTTATGTTCCTGCTCCAGCTGTACCAGCTCGTTTTCGCCCAGGCCGAGGTTGTCCAGCTCCTCGAGCTGATAGCTCAACAGCTGGTGGCGGGCGCGTTGCTCGTCACCGGAATTGGACAGGCGCTCCAGCTCCAGGCGGGTCTGGTTCCAGCGCTTGGCGGCCAGTTGCACCTGGCGGGCCAGGTCGATGGCGCCGGCGTATTCGTCCAGCAGGCGCCGATGGGTGTCGGTTTTGAGCAGCGACTGGTGCTCGTGCTGGCTGTGGATGTCGATCAGCAGTTCGCCAAGCGATTTGAGGTCGCTGAGCGGGCAAGGCGTGCCGTTGATGTAGCCACGGCTGCGGCCTTCGGCGGTGATCACCCGGCGCAGGATGCACGGGCCGTCGTTGTCCAGGTCACGCTCGGCCAGCCAGGTGCGGGCTTCGGGGATGTCTGCCAGGTCGAAGGTGGCGAGGATGTCCGCCTTGTCTGCACCGGGGCGCACCACGCCGCTGTCTGCGCGGTCGCCGAGGGCCAGGCCGAGGGCGTCGAGCATGATCGATTTGCCTGCGCCGGTCTCGCCGGTGATGACGGACATGCCGCGGGCAAGCTCGAGGTCGAGGTGTTCGACGATGGCGTAGTTGTGAATGGACAGGTGCACCAGCATGGGGGCGGCTCCCGAAGGTTCAGGTCTGGTTATTTATACAGTACTTTTTTCCACCCTGACAATGCCCGCTCACAGATTCTCATGTGGCCCGGAAAACCACGCTGCCCCTTGAAGCTGGTTTTTCCGGCCCCATATAGCCGACAACAAAGGCGAGCCTGGCTCGTAATCCAGAAATTTGCGCAGGAGAGACCCAATGGCTGACGAACAGCTGAATGAGAAAGACCTTAACGTCGAAGAAACCGGTGCAGATGCTGTCGGCGCCCGTGTTCTGGAGCTCGAGGAACAGCTGGCCGCCGCCAAGGATCAGTCGCTGCGCGCTGTTGCCGATTTGCAGAACGTGCGCCGTCGCGCCGAGCAGGATGTCGAGAAGGCCCACAAGTTCGCCCTGGAGAAGTTCTCCAGCGACCTGCTGCCAGTGATCGACAGCCTGGAACTGGCCCTGGCCCACTCCAGCGCCGACGACGAACACGTCAAGCAGATCCGCGAAGGCGTCGAGCTGACCTTGAAGATGTTCCAGGACACCCTCAAGCGCTACAACCTCGAAGTTGTCGATCCGCACGGCCAGCCGTTCAACCCTGAACACCATCAGGCCATGGCCATGCAGGAAAACGGCGAAGTAGAGCCGAACAGCGTGTTGAACGTGTTCCAGAAAGGCTACCTGCTCAACGGCCGCCTGCTGCGCCCCGCCATGGTGGTGGTCAGCAAGGCGCCAAGTGCAGCTCAGCCTTCGATCAACGAAAAGGCTTGAAATCCGCCGGGGCAACCCCATCTAGGTGTCAAGCCTTCAAGTATTACCGCAGTTGGCCAAAGTAGTCGCTGCTACCAAATTCAAGTTTCGGGAGAGTTAACATGGGTAAAATCATCGGTATCGACCTGGGGACCACCAACTCGTGCGTCTCCATCCTGGAAAACGGTAACGTCAAAGTCATCGAAAACGCCGAGGGTGCGCGTACTACCCCTTCGATCGTGGCATACGCCAACGATGGCGAAATCCTGGTGGGTCAGTCGGCCAAGCGCCAGGCTGTGACCAACCCGCACAACACCCTGTTCGCAGTGAAGCGCCTGATTGGCCGCCGCTTCGAAGAGCAAGTCGTGCAAAAAGACATTCAGCTGGTTCCGTACAAGATCGCCAAGGCCGAAAACGGTGACGCCTGGGTTGAAGTCAACGGCCAGAAAATGGCACCGCCGCAAATCAGCGCCGAAGTGTTGAAGAAAATGAAGAAGACCGCCGAAGATTACCTCGGCGAGCCAGTTACCGAAGCGGTCATCACCGTTCCGGCTTACTTCAACGACAGCCAGCGCCAGGCTACCAAAGACGCCGGCCGCATCGCCGGTCTGGACGTCAAGCGCATCATCAACGAGCCGACCGCTGCTGCACTGGCGTACGGCATGGACAAGGCCAAGGGCGACCACACTGTCATCGTTTATGACCTGGGTGGCGGTACCTTCGACGTTTCGGTCATCGAAATCGCCGAAGTCGACGGTGAGCACCAGTTCGAAGTACTGGCGACCAACGGTGACACCTTCCTGGGTGGCGAAGACTTCGACATGCTGCTGATCGACTACCTGGTTGAAGAGTTCAAGAAAGAGTCCGGCATGAACCTGAAGGGCGACCCTCTGGCCATGCAGCGTCTGAAAGAAGCCGCGGAAAAAGCCAAGATCGAGCTGTCTTCCGCTCAGTCGACCGACGTCAACCTGCCGTACATCACTGCAGACGCCACCGGTCCTAAGCACCTGAACGTGAAGATCTCCCGCGCCAAGCTGGAGTCGCTGGTAGAAGAGCTGGTGCAGCGCACCATCGAGCCTTGCCGCATCGCGCTGAAAGACGCTGGCATCGACGCCAGCAAGATCGACGACGTGATCCTGGTTGGCGGCCAGACCCGTATGCCGCTGGTACAGAAAACCGTTGCTGACTTCTTCGGCAAGGAAGCACGCAAGGACGTCAACCCGGACGAAGCCGTCGCCATGGGCGCCGCTATCCAGGGTGCCGTTCTGGCCGGTGACGTCAAAGACGTTCTGCTGCTGGACGTCAGCCCGCTGACCCTGGGTATCGAAACCATGGGTGGCGTGATGACCGCGCTGATCGAGAAAAACACCACCATCCCGACCAAGAAGTCGCAGGTGTTCTCGACTGCCGACGACAACCAGGGCGCAGTGACCATTCACGTGCTGCAGGGCGAGCGTAAGCAAGCTTCGCAGAACAAGTCGCTGGGCAAGTTCGACCTGGCTGACATTCCGCCAGCACCGCGTGGTGTTCCGCAGATCGAAGTGACCTTCGACATCGACGCCAACGGCATCCTGCACGTCGGCGCGAAAGACAAGGCCACCGGCAAGACCCAGTCGATCGTGATTAAGGCCAACTCCGGCCTGTCCGACGAAGAAATCGAGAAGATGGTGCGTGACGCCGAGGCCAACGCCGAGGAAGACCGCAAGTTCGAAGAGCTGGCCGGTGCCCGTAACCAGGGTGACGCGCTGGTTCACTCGACCCGCAAGATGGTCGCTGACGCCGGTGACAAGGTCACTGCCGAAGAGAAAACCGCCATCGAAGCGGCCGTGGTTGCCCTGGAAGCCGCTGTCAAAGGCGACGACAAGGCTGCCATCGACGCCAAGGTCGAAGAGCTGTCCAAGGTGTCGGCACCGGTTGCCCAGAAGATGTACGCCGAGCAGTCGGCCGAACAGCCTCAGGGCGGCGCGCAGCAGGCCGAGCCGGAAGCCAAGCACGATGACGTGGTTGACGCCGAGTTCGAAGAAGTAAAAGGCGACGACAAGAAGTAATCGTTGCATGTTGTCGGCCAGCTCACCGGCGGTTGTCGGTGAGCTGGTAGGATGTCGCCGCGCGGGGGCTTGCTCCCGCGTTGGCGTATCTGGAATTCGAGAATTTTTACAGCATCTGTCAGGGCCATTCGTGGTGTTTGGGCGGGTGCTGATGGCGCGGCGCAGATGCCGAACGCCCAACAAGGTGCAAATGACCTATGTCCAAGCGTGATTATTATGAGGTCCTGGGTGTCGAGCGCGGCGCCAGTGAAGCTGACCTGAAAAAGGCCTATCGCCGCCTGGCGATGAAGTTCCACCCGGACCGCAACCCAGGCGACAAAGAGTCGGAAGACAAGTTCAAGGAGGCCAACGAGGCCTACGAAGTACTGTCTGACGCCAGCAAGCGCGCGGCGTTCGACCAGTACGGCCACGCCGGCGTCGACCCAAGCATGGGTGGCGGTGGTGCAGGCTTCGGCGGCGCCAACTTCTCTGACATCTTCGGTGATGTGTTCAGTGACTTCTTCGGTGGCGGCGGCGGCCGTGGCGGTGGTCGTGGTGGTGCCCAGCGTGGCAGCGACCTGCGCTACACCCTGGAGCTGAACCTGGAAGAAGCGGTGCGTGGCACCACGGTCAGTATCCGCGTGCCGACGCTGGTCAATTGCACGCCTTGCGACGGTTCTGGCGCGAAGAAGGGCTCGACCCCGTCGACCTGCCCGACGTGCGGCGGTATTGGCCAAGTGCGTATGCAGCAAGGCTTCTTCTCGGTGCAGCAGACCTGCCCGCGCTGCCATGGCCAGGGCAAGATCATTACCGACCCTTGCAATTCGTGCCATGGCGAAGGCCGTGTCGAGGAATACAAGACGCTGTCGGTCAAGGTGCCGGCAGGTGTCGATACCGGTGACCGCATTCGCCTGTCGGGCGAAGGCGAGGCCGGTACCCACGGTGGTCCGACCGGCGACCTGTACGTGGTGATCAACGTGCGTGAGCACGAGATCTTCCAGCGTGACGGCAAGCACCTGTACTGCGAAGTGCCGATCAGCTATACCGATGCAGCGCTGGGTGGCGAGCTGGAAGTGCCAACCCTCGATGGCCGCGTGAAGCTGAAGATTCCGGAAGGTACCCAGACCGGCAAGCAGTTCCGCTTGCGTGGCAAGGGTGTTGCGCCGGTGCGCGGTGGCGGTGCCGGTGACCTGCTGTGCCGTGTGGCGGTGGAAACCCCGGTCAACCTCAGCCGTCGTCAGCGCGAGCTGCTCGAAGAGCTGCGTGATTCGCTGGAAGGCGACAGCTCCCATTCGCCCAAGGCCAGTGGCTGGTTCGACGGTGTAAAGCGCTTCTTCGGCGATCTCTGACAAGGAAATAGCGATGCGACGTATTGCAGTGATGGGTGCAGCAGGGCGGATGGGCAAAACCCTCATCGAGGCCGTGCAGCAAACGCCAGGAGCCGGGTTGACGGCGGCGATCGATCGCCCTGACAGCTCGCTGGTCGGGGCTGATGCAGGTGAGCTGGCGGCCCTCGGTCGGATCGGCGTGCTGCTGTCCGATGACCTGGCCAAGGTTGCCGACGAATTCGACGTGCTGATCGACTTCACCCACCCTTCGGTAACCCTGAAGAACCTGGCCTTCTGCCGCAAGCATGGCAAGGCGATGATTATCGGCACCACCGGTTTCAGCGTCGAAGAGAAGCAATTGCTGGCTGACGCGGGCAAGGAAATCCCGATCGTGTTCGCCGCCAACTTCAGTGTGGGCGTCAACCTCAGCCTCAAGCTGCTGGACATGGCGGCGCGGGTGCTGGGTGATGATGTCGACATCGAGATCATCGAAGCGCACCACCGTCACAAGGTCGATGCGCCGTCGGGTACTGCGCTGCGCATGGGTGAAGTGGTTGCCAATGCGTTGGGCCGTAACCTGCAGGAAGTGGCGGTGTATGGCCGTGAAGGCCAGACCGGCGCGCGTGATCGCAAGACCATCGGCTTCGCCACCGTGCGTGCCGGTGATGTGGTGGGTGACCACACCGTGCTGTTCGCCGCTGAAGGCGAGCGCCTGGAGATCACCCACAAGGCGTCGAGCCGCATGACGTTCGCCAAGGGTGCGGTACGTGCCGCGCTGTGGCTGGACGGGCGCGAGCCGGGCCTGTACGACATGCAGGACGTTCTGGGGCTGCACTGATCCGTGTGTGGGAGCGGCCTTGTGTCGCGAAAGGGCCGCAAAGCGGCCCCGGGGCTGTTAGCGGCGCCGCGAAAACCCGGGGACTGCTGCGCAGTCCTTTCGCGACGCAAGGCCGCTCCTACAGGATTTCCGGTGCAAGCGAGGTCAGTCTGTCGCAATCATGTGTTTTAGAGGCACATATACGGTAGACCCAAAAAGCACTTTTCTGTAAGCTACAGCTTTAGTGTGTCCACTAAAAGCGCGCAGCGAATTGAATTCAGCACATGAAAGCGGGGTGACGTGTCCATACGTCACTCCGCTTTTTTGCAACCTGCGATCGCCCTTTCATGCTTGATTTACGGGAGGTCTTCTTGACAAAGCCAGCCATACTCGCCCTTGCCGACGGCAGTATTTTTCGCGGTGAAGCCATCGGTGCCGACGGTCAGACCGTTGGTGAGGTGGTGTTCAACACCGCTATGACCGGCTACCAGGAAATCCTTACAGACCCTTCCTACGCCCAGCAAATCGTTACCCTGACCTATCCGCACATCGGCAACACCGGTACTACCCCGGAAGACGCCGAGTCGAACCGTGTCTGGTCTGCCGGCCTGGTCATCCGTGACCTGCCGCTGCTGGCCAGCAACTGGCGTAACACCCAGTCGCTGCCGGACTACCTCAAGGCCCACAACGTCGTCGCCATCGCTGGCATCGACACCCGTCGCCTGACCCGTATCCTGCGTGAAAAGGGCGCTCAGAACGGTTGCATCCTCGCCGGTGACAACATCAGCGAAGAAGCCGCCATCGCCGCCGCCCGCGGCTTCCCAGGCCTCAAGGGCATGGACTTGGCCAAGGTCGTCTCCACCAAAGAGCGCTACGAGTGGCGCTCCAGCGTGTGGGAACTGAAAACCGACAGCCACCCAACCATCGAAGCCTCCGAGCTGCCGTACCACGTGGTCGCCTTCGACTACGGCGTCAAGCTGAACATCCTGCGCATGCTGGTGGCCCGTGGCTGCCGCGTGACCGTGGTGCCTGCCCAGACCCCGGCCAGCGAAGTGCTCGCGCTCAACCCCGATGGCGTGTTCCTGTCCAACGGCCCTGGCGATCCGGAGCCTTGCGACTACGCGATCCAGGCAATCAAGGAAATCCTTGAAACCGAGATCCCGGTGTTCGGCATCTGCCTCGGTCACCAACTGCTGGCCCTGGCCTCCGGCGCCAAGACCGTCAAGATGGGCCACGGCCACCACGGTGCCAACCACCCGGTCCAGGACCTGGACACCGGCGTGGTCATGATCACCAGCCAGAACCACGGTTTCGCCGTCGACGAAGCCACCCTGCCGGGCAACGTCCGCGCCATCCACAAGTCGCTGTTCGACGGTACCCTGCAGGGCATCGAGCGCACCGACAAGAGCGCGTTCAGCTTCCAGGGCCACCCTGAAGCGAGCCCAGGCCCGACTGACGTCGCGCCACTGTTCGATCGTTTCACCGATGCCATGGCCAAGCGCCGCTGAGCATCCTGCATCAAGGCCCCGGGCCGGCTTGCGCCGCGCCCGGAAGCGCCTGACCCAGATTGTTCAAGACGGCTTGCCGACTGACCCGCGGATTTGAGTGACAACCATGCCAAAACGTACAGACATCAAAAGCATCCTGATTCTCGGCGCTGGCCCGATCGTGATCGGCCAGGCCTGCGAATTCGACTACTCCGGCGCCCAGGCTTGCAAAGCCCTGCGCGAGGAAGGTTTCCGCGTCATCCTGGTGAACTCCAACCCGGCCACCATCATGACCGACCCGGACATGGCCGACGCCACCTACATCGAGCCGATCAAATGGCAGTCGGTGGCCAAGATCATCGAAAAAGAGCGCCCAGACGCGGTGCTGCCGACCATGGGTGGCCAGACCGCGCTGAACTGCGCCCTGGACCTGGAGCGCCATGGCGTTCTGGAAAAGTTCGGCGTAGAGATGATCGGCGCCAACGCCGACACCATCGACAAGGCAGAAGACCGCTCGCGCTTTGACAAGGCGATGAAGGACATCGGCCTGGAGTGCCCGCGCTCCGGTATCGCCCACAGCATGGAAGAGGCCAATGCGGTCCTCGAGAAGCTCGGCTTCCCGTGCATCATCCGCCCGTCGTTCACCATGGGCGGCACCGGTGGTGGTATCGCCTACAACCGTGAAGAATTCGAAGAAATCTGCGCCCGTGGTCTGGACCTGTCGCCGACCAAAGAGCTGCTGATCGACGAATCGCTGATCGGCTGGAAGGAATACGAGATGGAGGTGGTCCGTGACAAGAAGGACAACTGCATCATCGTCTGCTCGATCGAAAACTTCGACCCGATGGGCGTGCACACCGGTGACTCGATCACCGTTGCCCCAGCGCAGACCCTGACCGACAAGGAATACCAGATCATGCGCAACGCCTCGCTGGCGGTGCTGCGTGAAATCGGTGTCGAAACCGGCGGTTCCAACGTGCAGTTCGGTATCTGCCCAGACACCGGCCGCATGGTCGTGATCGAGATGAACCCGCGCGTATCGCGTTCGTCGGCCCTGGCTTCCAAGGCTACTGGCTTCCCGATCGCCAAGATCGCCGCCAAGCTGGCCGTCGGCTACACCCTCGACGAGCTGCAAAACGACATCACCGGCGGCCGCACCCCGGCGTCGTTCGAGCCGTCGATCGACTACGTCGTCACCAAGCTGCCACGCTTCGCCTTCGAGAAATTCCCGAAAGCCGACGCCCGCCTGACCACCCAGATGAAATCTGTGGGTGAAGTCATGGCCATCGGCCGTACCTTCCAGGAATCCCTGCAGAAAGCCCTGCGCGGCCTGGAAGTCGGTGCCTGCGGCCTGGACCCGAAAGTCGACCTGGCCAGCCCAGAAGCTGCCAGCATCCTCAAGCGCGAACTGACCGTGCCGGGTGCCGAGCGTATCTGGTACGTCGCTGACGCCATGCGTTCGGGCATGACCTGCGAAGAAATCTTTGCCCTGACCGGCATCGACATGTGGTTCCTGGTTCAGATGGAAGACCTGATCAAGGAAGAAGAGAAGGTCAAGACCTTGGCCCTGTCGGCCATCGACAAGAACCTGATGCTGCGCCTCAAGCGCAAAGGCTTCTCGGACCAGCGCCTGGCCGTACTGCTCGGTATCACCGACAAGAACCTGCGTCGCCACCGTCACAAGCTGGAAGTGTTCCCGGTCTACAAGCGCGTCGACACCTGCGCCGCCGAGTTCGCCACCGACACCGCCTACCTGTATTCGACCTACGAGGAAGAGTGCGAGGCCAACCCGTCGACCCGCGACAAGATCATGATCTTGGGTGGCGGCCCTAACCGTATCGGCCAAGGCATCGAGTTCGACTACTGCTGCGTACACGCGGCACTGGCCCTGCGTGAAGACGGTTACGAGACCATCATGGTCAACTGCAACCCAGAAACCGTCTCCACCGACTACGACACCTCCGACCGCCTGTACTTCGAGCCGCTGACCCTGGAAGACGTGCTGGAAGTCTGCCGCGTCGAGAAGCCGAAAGGCGTCATCGTGCACTACGGCGGCCAAACCCCGCTGAAACTGGCCCGCGCCCTGGAAGAAGCCGGCGTACCGATCATCGGTACCAGCCCGGACGCCATCGACCGTGCCGAAGACCGTGAGCGTTTCCAGCAGATGGTTCAGCGCCTGAACCTGCTGCAGCCGCCAAACGCTACCGTGCGCAGCGAAGAAGAAGCGATCCGCGCTGCGGGCGGCATCGGTTACCCACTGGTCGTGCGCCCGTCGTACGTACTGGGTGGTCGCGCCATGGAAATCGTCTACGAGCTGGACGAACTCAAGCGCTACCTGCGTGAAGCGGTACAAGTGTCCAACGACAGCCCGGTGCTGCTCGACCACTTCCTCAACTGCGCCATCGAGATGGACGTGGATGCGGTCTGCGACGGCACCGACGTGGTGATCGGCGCGATCATGCAGCACATTGAGCAGGCGGGTGTTCACTCCGGTGACTCGGCGTGCTCGCTGCCACCGTACTCGCTGCCGGCTCACGTGCAGGACGAAGTCCGCGAACAGGTCAAGAAAATGGCCCTGGAGCTGGGCGTGGTCGGCCTGATGAACGTGCAGCTGGCCCTGCAGGGCGACAAGATCTACGTGATCGAAGTCAACCCGCGCGCCTCGCGTACCGTACCGTTCGTCTCCAAGTGCATCGGCACTTCGCTGGCGATGATCGCGGCCCGCGTCATGGCTGGCAAAACCCTGAAAGAGATCGGTTTCACCAAAGAAATCATCCCGAACTTCTACAGCGTCAAGGAAGCCGTCTTCCCGTTCGCCAAGTTCCCAGGGGTTGACCCGATCCTCGGCCCTGAGATGAAATCGACCGGTGAAGTCATGGGCGTCGGTGACAGCTTCGGTGAAGCCTTCGCCAAGGCCCAGATGGGTGCCAGCGAAGTGCTGCCGACCGGCGGTACTGCGTTCATCAGCGTGCGTGACGACGACAAGCCACAAGTGGCTGGCGTTGCCCGCGACCTGATCGCCCTGGGCTTCGAAGTGGTTGCCACTGCCGGCACCGCCAAGGTTATCGAGGCGGCTGGCCTGAAAGTGCGCCGTGTGAACAAAGTGACCGAAGGTCGCCCGCACGTGGTCGACATGATCAAGAACGACGAAGTGTCGCTGATCATCAACACCACCGAAGGCCGTCAGTCGATCGCTGATTCCTACTCGATTCGTCGCAATGCGCTGCAGCACAAGATTTACTGCACCACCACCATTGCGGCCGGTGAAGCCATCTGCGAAGCGTTGAAGTTTGGTCCTGAGAAGACCGTTCGTCGCTTGCAAGATCTGCATGCAGGACTTAAAGCATGAGCATTACCAAGTACCCGATGACCGTCCAGGGCGCTCGCGCCCTGGAAGAAGAGCACCTGTTCCTGAGCAAGACCGAACGCCCGCGCCTGAGCCAGGCGATTGGTGAGGCGCGCGAGCTGGGCGATCTCAAGGAAAACGCCGAATACCATGCCGCCCGTGAGGAGCAGGGCATGGTCGAGGCGCGTATCCGCGACATCGAAGGCCGCCTGCAGAACTCGGTCGTGATCGACGTGACCACGATCCCTCACACCGGCAAGGTGATTTTCGGCACCACCGTGGTGCTGGCCAACACCGAAACCGATGATGAAGTGACCTACCAGATCGTCGGCGAGGATGAAGCCGACGTGAAACAGGGCAAGCTTTCGAGCGGCGCACCCATTGCCCGTGCCATCATCGGCAAGGAAGAAGGTGATACCGTCGTCGTCAAGACGCCAAGTGGCACGGTCGAGTACGAGATTGTCGAAGTCAAACACATCTGATCGGCGCCTGCGGGCGCCATCCCTTGAAGGGATCCTCTGGCAGCTGGCCCAGGTATTCTGGGTCGGCGGCTTGTGGGTGTTTCATGTGGGGCTGGTGCCCGCGCTCAAGGTCACTGGCCTGGCGCCCCTGCTGGTGCAGGATGTCGCTGGGCAGATCGACCGCTGGTTGATTGGCGTGGCCTTGCTAGGCTTGTTGACCCAGCTGGCGGTATTGGCGAGGGTAGAGGGGCTGTCTGCCTGGTGGCGGCAGTTCCGTGGCCAGATGCTGTTGCTCGGCTTCGGTGCTTGCGTGGGGTATTACACCTTGCGCTACGGCATTTCAGTGGGCGAGCGCTGGCAGATGTTTTGTTTCCTGGTACTGGGCTTTTCCGGCATCGTGCTGGTGGCCCAACCCGTACCGGTCAGGGCGCGCCAGGCGCGCCACTGATCGGAGCCGCTATTATTTGAAGCGGTGGATGTTGGACAGCTGTTTGTTCGGCTGTGGGTTCTTCCGGTAGATCAGCGCTTTCTTGCCGATGGTCTGCACCAGTTCGGCGCGGCCAACCTTGCACAATTCGGCAATGGCGGCGGCACGTTCTTCACGATCTTCGGAGCGAATCTCGACTTTGATCAGTTCATGATCGGCGAGTGCGCGTTCCAGTTCGGCGGCAACGCCTTCGTTAACACCGTTGCCAGCAACGATCAGGACCGGCTTCAGGTCATGACCAATGGACTTGTATTGCTTCTTCTGCTCGTTATTGAGCGGCATAATCTGACCCTTTCCGTCTGATTCTGTAAAATTGACAGGCATTTTACCCGAGGGCCCCTGGCTCCGCCCAGTCAATCACGACGCATATCATCGAGGTGCCCCGTGGTACAACGTTCCAAAAGCAGCGCTAACTGGCTGCGAGAGCATTTTAACGACCCTTTTGTGAAGCAAGCGCAGAAGGATGGCTACCGCTCGCGTGCGAGCTACAAACTGCTTGAGATCCAGGAAAAGGACCGTTTGATCCGTCCTGGCATGAGTGTGATCGACCTCGGCGCAGCCCCGGGTGGCTGGTCGCAGGTGACCAGTCGTCTGATTGGTGGCCAAGGGCGCCTGATCGCCTCCGACATCCTGGAAATGGACTCGATCCCTGACGTTACCTTCATTCAAGGCGACTTCACCCAGGATGCAGTCCTGCAGCAGATCCTCGACGCAGTCGGTGATTCTCACGTAGACCTTGTGATTTCCGACATGGCCCCCAATATGAGTGGTACGCCTGAAGTGGATATGCCGCGCGCCATGTTCCTGTGCGAATTGGCACTGGACCTGGCAACCCGCGTGCTCAAGCCTGGTGGTGACTTCCTCATCAAGATTTTCCAGGGCGAAGGCTTCGACATGTACCTGAAGGACGTGCGCACCAAGTTCGACAAGGTACAGATGCGTAAGCCGTCGTCTTCGCGGGATCGTTCGCGTGAGCAGTACCTGCTGGGTAAAGGTTTCAAAGGCGTGTGAAAGGCGTGCCACGGGGTGGTCGATAGTTAATTCCAATCGGCCGCCCCGTCTGTATCGTCCGAACTTCGTGTAGTCTAGGTTTCACAAAGGGTTACAGACGGTGCCTGCGGATGCGTAGGTAATGTAGTAAGTTAGGGCGATGAATATCATGCGAGGCACGGCTGCGTCGTGCGCCGGCCTCAGAGGGTAGCGAATTGAACGACATGGCAAAGAATCTGATCCTGTGGTTGATCATCGCAGCTGTCCTGGTGACAGTGATGAACAACTTCTCCAGCCCTAACGAGCCGCAGACCCTCAACTACTCCGACTTCATCCAGCAGGTTAAAGACGGGAAAGTCGAGCGCGTGACCGTCGACGGCTACATCATTACCGGCAAGCGTGCCGACGGCGACAACTTCAAGACCGTGCGCCCGGCCATTACCGACAACGGCCTGATCGGCGACCTGGTCGACAACCACGTGGTCGTCGAAGGCAAGCAGCCTGAGCAGCAGAGCATCTGGACGCAGTTGCTGGTCGCCAGCTTCCCGATCCTGGTGATCATTGCCGTGTTCATGTTCTTCATGCGCCAGATGCAAGGTGGCGCGGGCGGCAAGGGCGGGCCGATGAGTTTCGGCAAGAGCAAGGCGCGCCTGCTGTCCGAAGACCAGGTCAAGACCACCCTGGCTGACGTCGCCGGTTGCGACGAAGCCAAGGAAGAAGTCGGCGAGCTGGTCGAGTTCCTGCGCGACCCGGGCAAATTCCAGCGCCTCGGCGGTCGTATTCCGCGCGGCGTGCTGATGGTTGGCCCACCCGGTACCGGTAAGACCCTGTTGGCCAAGGCCATCGCAGGTGAGGCGAAAGTGCCGTTCTTCACCATTTCCGGTTCGGACTTCGTCGAAATGTTCGTCGGTGTCGGTGCCAGCCGTGTGCGTGACATGTTCGAGCAGGCCAAGAAGCACGCCCCGTGCATCATCTTCATCGACGAAATCGACGCCGTTGGTCGCCACCGTGGCGCCGGCATGGGCGGTGGTCACGATGAGCGCGAGCAAACCCTCAACCAGTTGCTGGTAGAGATGGACGGCTTCGAAATGAACGATGGCATCATCGTCATTGCCGCCACCAACCGTCCGGACGTGCTGGACCCTGCACTGCTGCGTCCTGGTCGCTTCGACCGTCAGGTCGTTGTGGGCCTGCCGGACATCCGTGGCCGTGAGCAGATTCTTAAAGTCCACATGCGCAAGGTGCCGATTGGCGAGAACGTCAACCCGGCGGTCATTGCCCGTGGTACCCCAGGCTTCTCCGGTGCAGACCTGGCCAACCTGGTCAACGAAGCTTCGCTGTTTGCCGCGCGCTCCAACAAGCGCCTGGTCGAAATGAAAGAGTTCGAGCTGGCCAAAGACAAGATCATGATGGGCGCCGAGCGCAAGACCATGGTCATGTCCGAGAAAGAAAAACAGAACACCGCCTACCACGAAGCCGGTCACGCCATCGTCGGTCGTCTGGTGCCTGAGCATGACCCGGTCTACAAGGTGTCGATCATCCCGCGTGGTCGTGCCCTGGGTGTCACCATGTTCCTGCCTGAGGAAGACCGTTACAGCCTGTCCAAGCGCGCGCTGATCAGCCAGATCTGCTCGCTGTACGGCGGCCGTATCGCCGAAGAAATGACCCTGGGCTTCGATGGCGTCACCACCGGTGCCTCCAACGACATCATGCGCGCCAGCCAGATTGCCCGGAACATGGTCACCAAGTGGGGCCTTTCCGAGAAACTCGGCCCGCTGATGTATGCCGAAGAAGAGGGCGAGGTGTTCCTCGGCCGTAGCGCCGGCAGCCAGCACGCCAGCGTCTCGGGTGAAACCGCCAAGCTGATCGACTCGGAAGTGCGCAGCATCATCGACCAGTGCTACGCCACGGCCAAGCAGCTGCTCACCGACAACCGCGACAAGCTCGATGCCATGGCCGAAGCGCTGATGAAGTACGAGACCATTGACGCCGACCAGATCGACGACATCATGTCGGGTCGTACCCCTCGCGAACCGCGGGACTGGGATGGTGACTCGGCTTCGGGCAACCCTGCAGCTCAGGGTGACCGCCCGGAATCGCCAATCGGCGGCCCAGCGGCTCAACACTAAGGGCATCTATGAGTTCAGTGCAGTACCCAACCCGGTTGCCTTGCGGCAACCGGGTTCTTGATTTGTCGCGTACCCATGTCATGGGTATTCTCAATATCACCCCCGACTCATTCTCCGATGGCGGGCGCTTCAGCCAGCGCGACGCTGCGCTGCGCCATGCCGAAGCCATGGTTGCCGCGGGCGCCACGCTGATCGACATCGGTGGCGAATCGACGCGCCCTGGCGCGCGTGCGGTGTCCGTGATCGAAGAAATCGAACGCGTGGCACCGATGGTCGAGGCGATCAACAGTCGTCTGGACGTGGTCATTTCGGTCGATACCTCCACGCCTGCGGTCATTCGTGAATCCGCACGGCTGGGGGCTGGCCTGATCAACGACGTTCGTGCCCTGGAGCGCGATGGCGCCCTGGATGCGGCGGCGGACACCGGCCTGCCGGTGTGCCTGATGCATATGCGCGGTGAGCCGGGCAATATGCAGGACGACCCGCATTACGATGATGTGACGGCCGACGTAACGCGATATCTTGAACAGCGGATGGCCGCCTGTGCTGCGGCGGGCATCCCTGCAGACAAAATCATTCTTGACCCGGGCTTCGGTTTCGCCAAGACATTGGCGCATAACCTAAGCCTGTTCAAACACATGGAAGCGCTCTATCGCCTTGGGCGCCCACTGCTGGTGGGTGTTTCACGAAAGAGCATGATCGGCCTGACGCTGGATCGTCCGGTCGGCGAGCGTCTGTACGGCAGCCTGGCGCTGGCAGCGTTGGCCATGACCAAGGGCGCGAGCATCCTTCGCGTCCATGATGTGGCCGAAACTGTCGATGTAGTGCGCATGATCGCTGCGGTACAAAACGCCGAATAAGAACATTGGAGCCGCTATGAGCAGAAAATACTTTGGTACCGACGGCATTCGTGGCCGCGTCGGCGAATACCCGATCACGCCGGACTTCATGCTGAAACTCGGCTGGGCCGCCGGCATGGCCTTCCGCAAGCAGGGTCATTGCCGTGTGCTGGTGGGCAAGGACACGCGTATTTCCGGTTACATGTTCGAGTCCGCACTTGAGGCGGGGCTGTCTGCAGCCGGTGCCGACGTGATGCTGCTCGGGCCGATGCCGACGCCGGCCATCGCCTACCTCACGCGTACGTTCCACGCCGAAGCCGGTATCGTCATCAGTGCCTCGCACAACCCGCACGACGACAACGGCATCAAGTTCTTCTCCGGGCAAGGCACCAAGCTGCCTGACGAAGTCGAGTTGATGATCGAGGAATTGCTCGATCAGCCCATGACGGTGGTCGAGTCGAGCAAGCTGGGCAAGGTTTCGCGCATCAACGACGCAGCCGGCCGCTACATCGAGTTCTGCAAGAGCAGTGTGCCCTCCAGCACCAGCTTCGAAGGCCTCAAGCTGGTGGTCGATTGTGCCCATGGTGCCACCTACAAGGTCGCGCCGAGCGTGTTCCGCGAGCTGGGTGCTGACGTTACCATTCTGCATGCTCAGCCAGATGGCCTGAACATCAACGAAGGGTGCGGTTCGACCCATATCGAGTCGCTGCAGGCGGCCGTGCTGGTCGGTCATGCTGACCTGGGCATCGCCTTTGACGGCGACGGCGATCGGGTGCTGATGGTCGACCACACCGGTGCCATCATCGACGGTGACGAACTGCTGTTCATCATCGCCCGTGATCTGCACGACCGCGGCAAGCTGCAGGGCGGGGTAGTGGGTACGCTGATGAGCAACCTGGGCCTTGAGCTCGCGCTCAAGGATCTGGATATCCCGTTTGTGCGGGCCAAGGTCGGCGACCGTTACGTCATGGCCGAACTGCTCGAGCGCGAGTGGCTGATCGGTGGCGAAAACTCCGGGCATGTCGTGTGCTGCAACCACACCACCACCGGTGATGCGATCATTGCCGCGCTGCAGGTGCTGATGGCGCTCAAGCGTCGCGGCGAGACCCTGGCCCAGGCCCGTCAGGCCCTGCGCAAGTGCCCACAGGTGCTGATCAACGTGCGCTACGGGGCAAGCAAGGTCGACCCGCTGGAGCACCCTGCAGTCAAGGAAGCCAGTGCCAAGGTGACCGAGGCGATGGCCGGTCGCGGGCGTGTGTTGCTGCGCAAGTCCGGTACCGAGCCCTTGGTGCGCGTCATGGTCGAAGGCGATGACGAAAGTCAGGTTCGCGCCCATGCCGAAGCGCTGGCGAAACTGGTCGGCGAAGTTTGTGTCTGAAGGCGCTTGCCAGCGCAGATCTGGTTGGGTAAGATCTGCGCCCACTTTGACCGACGAGGTAAAGCATGCGTCGCCCTATGGTAGCTGGTAACTGGAAGATGCACGGTACCCGCGCCAGCGTCGCTGAGCTGACCGAGGGCTTGAGCAATCTCGCCCTGCCGAGCGGAGTGGAAGTCGCGGTATTTCCGCCGGCCTTGTTCATCAATCAAGTGATTGATGGCCTGGCAGGTAAAGAAATAACTGTCGGCGCACAGAATTCTGCTGTACAACCCGAACAGGGTGCGCTGACCGGCGAAGTTTGTCCGGAACAGCTGGCCGAAGTGGGCTGCAAGTTGGTGTTGGTTGGGCATTCGGAGCGTCGCCAGATCATTGGTGAAACCGACGAAGTGCTTAACCGCAAGTTTGCAGCCGCACAGGCTAAAGGTTTGAAGCCGGTGCTGTGCATAGGGGAAACCCTTGAAGAGCGCGAGGCTGGCAAGACACTCGAAGTTGTCGGGCGTCAACTAAGCAGTATCATCGAAGCGTTCGGTGTTAAGGCTTTTGCCAATGCAGTAATTGCTTATGAGCCTGTATGGGCCATCGGCACTGGCTTAACGGCCACGCCACAGCAGGCTCAGGATGTGCACGCCGCCATCCGTAGTCAGCTGGCGGCAGAAGATGCTGAAGTGGCTGCGAAGGTGCAGCTGCTCTACGGCGGCAGCGTGAAGGCGGCCAATGCGGCCGAACTGTTCGGCATGCCGGATATCGATGGGGGGCTCATTGGTGGAGCGTCCCTGAACGCAGACGAATTCGGTGCAATTTGTCGCGCCGCAGGAAACTGAACAAATGCTGGAAACAGTCATCGTTGTTTTTCATCTGTTGGCAGCGCTGTCGCTAGTAGTGCTGGTACTGTTACAACAGGGTAAAGGTGCGGAAGCAGGTGCATCTTTCGGCGCAGGGGCCTCAAACACTGTGTTCGGAAGCCAAGGTTCTGCAACCTTCCTAAGTAAATTCACTGCAATACTCGCTGCCACTTTCTTTTTGACAGCACTTGGGTTAGGATACTTCGCCAAGGAACAAGCTCACAAGCTGACCCAGGCGGGCCTTCCAGATCCAGCAGTATTGGAAGTGAAAGAGCAGAAGCCGGCAGTAAATGATGATGTACCGGTGCTCCAACAGCAGAAGAGCGAAACTGCCCCTACAACGGGTGATGTACCTCCTCCGGCAGAAGAGCAGAAGTAACGGGTTTCAAATGTAGTATTGCCGAGGTGGTGGAATTGGTAGACACGCAACCTTGAGGTGGTTGTGCCCATAGGGTGTAGGGGTTCGAGTCCCCTTCTCGGTACCAATTGAAGCAAGAGAGCCCGCTTTATGCGGGCTTTCTTGTAGGTGGAGGTCGGATTGACCCAGCACTGGGTTCAGTCTTATACTTTCGCCCCAGCTTTGTCGCGGGGTGGAGCAGCTTGGTAGCTCGTCGGGCTCATAACCCGAAGGTCGTTGGTTCAAATCCAGCCCCCGCAACCAGCTTCAGCGGAGCCCCTTTTCAGGGGCTTTTTGCTAGCCGAACAGTTTTCGGCGTCGTTGTCCAACGGCGCTTTCAGGGATGGGCGCTTCGCCCATTTTTTATTTGCACAGCATGCACGAGGGGGTTCAGGTGTCGAGCAAGCTAGAACAGTTGCAGGCCTTGTTGGCCCCGGTTGTCGAGGGTCTGGGCTATCAGTGCTGGGGGATCGAGTACGTTTCCCAGGGTAAGCATTCGGTACTGCGCATCTACATCGATAAGGAAGACGGGATCCTGGTTGACGACTGCGAAGCGGTCAGCCGTCAGGCCAGCGCCATTCTTGATGTGGAAGATCCGATCAGCAGTGAATATACCCTTGAAGTGTCGTCTCCAGGCATGGATCGCCCGCTGTTCACTCTGGAACAGTTTGCCTCGCATGCCGGCGAACAAGTGAAGATCAAGCTGCGCTCACCCTTCGAGGGTCGTCGTAACTTCCAGGGCCTTCTCCGCGGTGTGGAGGAGCAGGATGTGGTGGTCCAGGTGGACAATCAAGAGTTCCTGTTGCCGATCGACTCGATCGACAAGGCCAATATTATTCCCAGTTTTGACTGAGACGTGCCGGGCCCGGCGGACTATCCGGGCCCAATGGCTTGCGCAAGGCGAGGCGTACGATGAGCAAAGAAGTACTGCTGGTTGTTGAATCGGTATCCAACGAAAAAGGTGTACCGCCCGGCGTCATTTTCGAAGCGCTGGAAGTGGCCCTGGCCACTGCAACCAAAAAACGTTTTGAGGACGAAGTCGACCTGCGTGTGGAAATCAACCGCCACACCGGTAGCTACGAGACCTTCCGTCGCTGGACCGTGGTCGATGAAGCCGATCTTGATGATCCGGCGATCGAGACCTGGTTGAGCAAGATCCACGAGACCCACCCTGAAGCCAAGGTCGGTGACGTGATCGAGGAGAAGATCGAGTCTATCGAGTTCGGTCGTATCGCCGCCCAGACCGCCAAGCAGGTCATCGTGCAGAAGGTCCGTGAGGCCGAGCGCGCCCAGGTGGTCGATGCCTACCGCGAACGCGTGGGTGAGATCATCTCCGGTACCGTCAAAAAAGTTACCCGCGACAACGTCATCGTTGACCTGGGCAACAACGCCGAGGCCTTGTTGGCTCGCGAAGACATCATTCCCCGCGAGACTTTCCGTGTAGGTGTGCGCCTGCGTGCACTGCTCAAGGAAATCCGCACTGAAAACCGTGGCCCTCAGTTGATCCTGTCGCGCACTGCGCCACAGATGCTGATCGAGCTGTTCCGCATCGAAGTGCCGGAAATTGCCGAGGGTCTCATTGAAGTCATGGCTGCATCCCGTGATCCGGGGTCGCGAGCCAAGATCGCCGTCCGCTCCAAGGACAAGCGTATCGACCCGCAAGGTGCCTGTATCGGCATGCGCGGTTCGCGCGTCCAAGCCGTATCCGGAGAGTTGGGTGGTGAGCGTGTGGATATCGTCCTCTGGGACGATAACCCGGCGCAGTTCGTCATCAACGCTATGTCGCCGGCTGAAGTCGCGGCGATTATCGTTGACGAGGATGCCCATGCCATGGACATCGCCGTCGCCGAAGACAACCTTGCCCAGGCCATTGGTCGTGGCGGTCAGAACGTTCGTTTGGCCAGTCAGTTGACCGGCTGGACCTTGAACGTGATGACCGAAAAGGACATCCAGGCCAAGCAGCAAGCAGAAACCGGTGACATCCTGCGCAATTTCATCGATGAACTGGAAGTCGACGAGGAGCTGGCCCAAGTGCTGGTCGACGAAGGCTTTACCAGCCTCGAAGAAATTGCCTACGTACCGTTGGAAGAAATGCTCAACATCGATGGCTTTGACGAAGATATCGTCAATGAGCTCCGCGCTCGAGCCAAGGACCGTTTGTTGACCAAGGCCATCGCTACCGAAGAAAAACTGGCAGACGCCCATCCGGCCGAAGACCTGCTCTCCCTTGAGGGCATGGACAAGGACCTGGCGGCGGAACTGGCGGTGCGCGGCGTGGTTAACCGCGAAGACCTGGCCGAGCAGTCGATTGACGACCTGCTCGACATCGACGGCATCGACGAAGAGCGTGCCGGCAAGTTGATCATGGCCGCCCGAGCCCACTGGTTCGAGTAATTAGGCGCGGCCTGAGGAGAGAAGTGCATGACGCAAGTCACGGTGAAAGAACTGGCCCAAGAGGTCGAGGCACCGGTAGAGCGCCTGCTGCAGCAGATGCGTGAGGCAGGTCTGCCGCACACCGACGCCGGTCAGGTAGTGACCGACAATGAGAAGCAGACCCTGCTGACTCATTTGAAAAGCAGCCACAAGAGCAAGGCGGAAGAGCCGCGCAAGATTACCTTGCAGCGCAAGACCACCAGCACGCTGCGTGTCGCCGGTAGCAAAAGCATCAGCGTAGAAGTACGCAAGAAGAAAGTATTCGTTCAGCGCAGCCCGGAAGAAATCCAGGCTGAGCAAAAACGCGAGCAGGACGAGCGCCGTGCGGCCGAAAACGCTGCGCGCGACAAGGTTGACGCCGAAGTTCGCCAGCGCAACGAAGAGCAGGCCCGTCGTCACGCTGATGCCGCCCCTGCGGCCCCAGCTGCCAAACCGGCTGCCGCTGCTAGCGCTGCTGCACCTGCCCCGGCACCTGTAGTCGCTGACGCGCCTGCATCGGAAGATGCCGCCGCACGTGCCGCCGAACGCAAAAAAGACGAGACCCGTCGCAACGAAAGCCGCACTCGCGATGACGACCGTCGTCGTGGCGAAGCGCCTCGTGTGTCGATCAAGGTCAAGGTCAAGGAAAAGGAAAAGGCGCCGACTCCGCGTGCTGCTCCGCGTACCACCGACGAAGAGAGCGATGGCGCTCGTCGTGGTCGTGGTGGCAAGGGCAAGCTGAAGAAGCGTAATGCTCACGGCTTCCAGAACCCGACCGGCCCCGTCATCCGTGACGTGACCATCGGCGAGACCATCACGGTCTCGGAACTGGCCAACCAGATGTCCGTCAAGGGCGCTGAAGTGGTCAAGTTCATGTTCAAGATGGGCACCCCGGTTACCATCAACCAGGTGCTCGACCAGGAAACCGCTCAGCTGATCGCAGAAGAGCTGGGCCACAAGGTGACCCTGGTCAGCGATACTGCCCTGGAAGACTCCCTGGCCGAATCGCTGAAGTTCGAAGGCCAAACCGAATCGCGTGCCCCGGTCGTTACCGTCATGGGCCACGTTGACCACGGTAAGACCTCGCTGCTCGACTACATCCGTCGTGCCAAGGTTGCTGCTGGCGAAGCCGGCGGTATCACCCAGCACATCGGCGCCTACCACGTGGAAACCGACCGCGGCATGGTCACCTTCCTCGATACCCCGGGCCACGCTGCGTTCACTCAGATGCGTGCTCGTGGTGCCAAGGCGACCGACATCGTCATCCTGGTGGTGGCGGCGGACGACGGCGTGATGCCGCAAACCCGTGAAGCCGTTCAGCATGCCAAGGCTGCTGGCGTCCCACTGGTTGTCGCAGTGAACAAGATCGACAAGCCAGGTGCTGACCTCGACCGCATTCGCAACGAGCTGTCCGTTGAAGGCGTAACCTCCGAGGACTGGGGTGGTGACACGCCGTTCGTCAAGGTTTCGGCCAAGATGGGTACCGGCGTTGACGAACTGCTCGAAGCCGTTCTGCTGCAGGCCGAGATCCTCGAACTGACCGCTACCCCGACCGCTCCAGGTCGTGGTGTCGTCGTCGAATCGCGCCTGGACAAGGGCCGCGGCCCAGTGGCGACCATCCTGGTTCAGGACGGTACGCTGCGTCAGGGCGACATGGTCCTGTGCGGCTCCAACTATGGCCGCGTACGTGCCATGCTCGACGAGAACGGCAAGCCTGTGAAGGAAGCTGGCCCGTCGATCCCGGTCGAGATCCTTGGCCTGGACGGTACCCCGGAAGCCGGTGACGAGCTGTCGGTGGTGGCTGACGAGAAGAAAGCCCGCGAAGTTGCCCTGTTCCGTCAAGGCAAGTACCGCGAGGTCAAGCTGGCCCGTGCTCACGCTGGCAAGCTGGAAAACATCTTCGAGACCATGGGTCAAGAAGAGAAGAAGACCCTCAACATCGTCCTCAAGACCGACGTACGTGGTTCCCTGGAGGCACTGCAGGGTTCGCTCGGCGGCCTGGGCAACGACGAAGTTCAGGTTCGCGTGATCGGTGGCGGCGTAGGTGGTATCACCGAGAGCGACGCCAACCTGGCGCTGGCGTCCAACGCGGTGCTGTTCGGCTTCAACGTGCGTGCCGATGCCGGTGCGCGCAAGATCGTCGAGCAGGAAGGTCTGGATATGCGTTACTACAACGTGATCTACGACATCATCGAAGACGTCAAGAAAGCCCTGACCGGCATGCTCGGCAGCGATGTTCGCGAGAACATCCTGGGTGTCGCCGAAGTACGTGACGTGTTCCGTTCGCCGAAGTTCGGCGCCATCGCTGGCTGTATGGTCATCGAAGGTACCGTGTACCGCAACCGTCCGATCCGCGTACTGCGCGAAGACGTTGTGATCTTCGAAGGCGAGCTGGAATCGCTGCGTCGCTTCAAGGACGACGCTGCCGAAGTACGTTCGGGCATGGAGTGCGGTATTGGCGTCAAGAGCTACAACGACGTCAAGGTCGGCGACAAGATCGAAGTCTTCGAGAA
Source organism: Pseudomonas sp. DCB_AW (assembly GCF_026240895.1). Lineage (NCBI taxonomy): Bacteria > Pseudomonadati > Pseudomonadota > Gammaproteobacteria > Pseudomonadales > Pseudomonadaceae > Pseudomonas > Pseudomonas sp. DCB_AW. The sequence continues at coordinate 43,100 of NZ_JAPFCE010000025.1, read as the reverse complement.
AGTCCAGGTGGCTCGTACCCTCTAAGGGCGAGCTTGCCGCAAGCCCCCGCTGCAGGGCGGTTGGCGGCGCCTTTATAGGTAGCGCCCGGTCAGGCATCAGCCTGACCGGGCGTTTGCCGCTTTAAGTTACAGGTAGCAAGAATGGCCAAAGAATATAGCCGTACCCAACGTATCGGCGATCAGATGCAGCGCGAGCTGGCTGAACTGATCCGCCGCGAAGTCAAGGACCCACGTGTGGGTCTGGTGACCATCACTGCCGTGGACGTCAGCCGCGACCTGGGCCATGCCAAGGTGTACATCACCGTCATGGGCGAGGAAACGCCAGACGCCGTGAAGCAGTCGCTGAAGGCGCTGAACAGCGCTGCCAGCTTCCTGCGTCTGCACCTGGGGCGTTCGATGCAACTGCGCAGCGTGCCCCAGCTGCATTTCCACTTCGATGAAAGCGTCAGCCGCGGTGTACACCTGTCGGCGCTGATCGAGCGTGCAGTGGCCGAAGACCGCCTGCACAAGGATACCGACGAGCTGGACACCAAGGAGTAAGCGGTGGCCCAGGTCAAACGTATTCGCCGCAACGTCAGCGGCATCATCCTGCTCGACAAGCCGCTCGGCTTTACCTCCAACGCGGCACTGCAGAAGGTCCGCTGGTTGCTCAATGCGGAGAAGGCTGGCCACACCGGCAGCCTCGATCCGCTGGCCACCGGCGTGCTGCCACTGTGCTTCGGCGAAGCGACCAAGTTTTCGCAGTACTTGCTCGATTCCGACAAGGGCTACGAAACCGTCATGCAGATGGGGCAGACTACCAATACTGCCGATGCTGAAGGCGAGGTTTTGCAGACCCGTGAGGTGACCGTTGGTCGTGCCGACATCGAGGCCCTGCTGCCACGTTTTCGCGGCCCGATCAGCCAGATACCGCCGATGTACTCGGCACTCAAGCGCGATGGCCAGCCGCTGTACAAACTGGCACGTGCTGGAGAGGTAGTGGAGCGCGAGGCGCGTTCTGTTACTATTAACCGCTTGGAGTTGCTCGAGTGCGAAGGCACCCGTGCACGGCTCAGTGTAGGATGCAGCAAAGGCACCTATATCCGCACCCTGGTGGAGGATATCGGCGAAGCCCTTGGCTGTGGCGCCTATGTCGCAGAGTTGCGCAGGACCCAGGCCGGGCCCTTCGCACTGGCACAGACGGTGACCCTCGAAGCACTCGAACAGGCCCATGCCGAAGGCGGCAACGAAGCGCTTGATCGCTTCCTGATGCCTTCCGACAGCGGGTTGCAGGACTGGCCAATGGTCAGCCTGTCTGAACACAGTGCGTTCTACTGGCTGCATGGGCAGGCAGTACGCGCGCCGGATGCGCCGCAGTTTGGCATGGTCCGGGTACAAGATCACAACGCGCGCTTCATCGGTATCGGTGAAGTGAGTGAAGACGGGCGCATTGCGCCACGTCGGTTGATTCGGTCGGAATGACCGAAACCGCAGGGCGAGGCTTCGGCTGAACCCTACGGAATCAAGGGTGGCTGTCAGTAGGCACGGTCACACCTTTCTTATTAATACAGGGATTTGTCCCTGGCCTATTGGACCCCGTTCGCGGGATCCGTTATCAGGAGAAGCCAAATGGCCCTCAGCGTTGAAGAAAAAGCTCAAATCGTTACCGACTTCCAGCAAGCAGCTGGCGACACTGGTAGCCCGGAAGTTCAGGTTGCTCTGCTGACCGCGAACATCAACAAGCTGCAAGGCCACTTCAAGGCCAACGGTAAAGACCACCACTCGCGTCGTGGCCTGATCCGTATGGTTAACCAGCGTCGTAAGCTGCTGGACTACCTGAAGGGCAAAGACACCACTCGTTACAGCGCCCTGATTGGTCGCCTGGGCCTGCGTCGCTAATAGCGGCCTGGTCAGTGGTGTGCATGGCGTCTCATGCATTGGCAACGCTGCCTGGCAGCGTTGTCTTTGGGCGCGCCATGCGTATCTCCGAGGCTGGCAGCCTGGTTACGTTGTGCGGTTTTCCGCGCTTCGGCCAGGCTCCCAGCCTCGTGTTGTATCTGGACGGTCAATGGGGCCGATTCCCCGTTCTGCCCAAGAATTCGCAAGAAACCAGTTCCCCCAAGAGCCACTGAAAAGGTAGGAAACCGTGAACCCGGTAATCAAGACATTCCAGTTCGGTCAATCGACCGTTACTCTCGAAACGGGCCGTATTGCCCGTCAGGCCACCGGCGCAGTGCTGGTCACTGTAGACAACGACGTCACCGTGCTGGTGACCGTGGTCGGTGCCAAGCAAGCCGATCCAGGCAAGGGTTTCTTCCCTCTGTCGGTCCACTACCAGGAAAAGACCTACGCCGCCGGCAAGATCCCAGGTGGTTTCTTCAAGCGTGAAGGCCGTCCTTCCGAGAAAGAGACCCTGACCTCGCGCCTGATCGACCGTCCGATCCGTCCGCTGTTCCCTGAAGGCTTCATGAACGAAGTCCAGGTCGTCTGCACCGTGGTTTCCACCAGCAAGAAGACCGATCCGGACATCGCTGCGATGATCGGTACCTCGGCTGCCCTGGCAATCTCCGGCATTCCGTTCGAAGGCCCGATCGGCGCCGCCCGCGTTGCTTTCCACGAAAGCACCGGCTACCTGCTGAACCCGACCTACGAGCAACTGGCTGCCTCGAGCCTGGACATGGTCGTTGCCGGTACCTCCGACGCCGTTCTGATGGTTGAATCGGAAGCCCAAGAGCTGACCGAAGACCAGATGCTGGGCGCTGTTCTGTTCGCCCACGACGAATTCCAGGCTGTTATCCAGGCTGTCAAAGAGCTGGCCGCCGAAGCTGCTAAGCCGACCTGGGACTGGAAACCTGCCGTTGCCAACACCGAGCTGTTCAACGCTATCCGCGCCGAATTCGGCGAAGGCGTTTCGCAGGGCTACACCATCACCGTCAAGGCCGACCGCTACGCGCGCCTGGGCGAGCTGCGCGATCAGGCGATCGCCAAGTTCTCCGGTGAAGAAGGCCAGCCATCGGCTTCCGAAGTCAAAGAAATCTTCGGCGAAATCGAATACCGCACCGTTCGCGAGAACATCGTCAACGGCAAGCCGCGTATCGATGGCCGTGACACCAAGACCGTTCGCCCGCTGAACATCGAAGTCGGCGTCCTGCCGAAGACTCACGGTTCGGCGCTGTTCACCCGTGGCGAAACCCAGGCCCTGGTCGTTGCGACCCTGGGTACTGCCCGTGACGCCCAACTGCTGGACACCCTCGAAGGCGAGAAGAAAGACCCCTTCATGCTGCACTACAACTTCCCGCCGTTCTCGGTTGGCGAGTGTGGTCGTATGGGCGGTGCTGGCCGTCGCGAAATCGGCCACGGCCGTCTGGCCCGTCGCTCGGTCCAGGCCATGCTGCCTGCCGCTGACGTGTTCCCGTACACCATCCGTGTGGTTTCGGAAATCACCGAGTCCAACGGTTCGAGCTCGATGGCTTCGGTCTGCGGTGCTTCCCTGGCACTGATGGACGCAGGTGTGCCGATGAAGGCGCCGGTTGCCGGTATCGCCATGGGCCTGGTCAAGGAAGGCGAGAAATTCGCGGTCCTGACCGACATCCTGGGTGACGAAGACCACCTGGGCGACATGGACTTCAAGGTTGCCGGTACCGCCAAAGGCGTTACTGCACTGCAGATGGACATCAAGATCAACGGCATCACCGAAGAGATCATGGAAATCGCCCTGGGCCAAGCCCTGGAAGCGCGCCTGAACATCCTCGGTCAGATGAACCAGATCATCGGCCAGTCGCGTACCGAGCTGTCGGCTAACGCTCCGACCATGATCGCGATGAAGATCGACACCGACAAGATCCGTGACGTCATCGGCAAAGGCGGCGCCACCATTCGCGCCATCTGCGAAGAGACCAAGGCTTCGATCGACATCGAAGACGACGGCTCGATCAAGATCTTCGGCGAAACCAAGGAAGCAGCTGAAGCAGCCCGTCAGCGCATCCTGGGCATCACTGCCGAGGCCGAAATCGGCAAGATCTATGTGGGTAAGGTCGAGCGCATCGTTGACTTCGGTGCCTTCGTCAACATCCTGCCTGGCAAAGATGGCCTGGTGCACATCTCCATGCTGAGCGATGCTCGCGTCGAGAAAGTCACCGACATTCTGAAAGAAGGTCAGGAAGTCGAAGTGCTGGTACTGGACGTGGACAACCGCGGCCGTATCAAGCTGTCGATCAAAGACGTTGCCGCGGCCAAGGCCTCCGGCGTCTAAGCGACTGACGCGCAATAGAAAAAAGAGCCCTTCGGGGCTCTTTTTTTTCGCCTGACGGGAACCTTTTGTACAGTTGCATCTTGCACGCAGGTTTACCTCGCAGGTTGCAAAATGCACGACTCATGCAACTGGATGAAAATGCTAAGTCATTGATTTATAAGCGTTTAAGCGAAGCGGAAAAGCTGGCACAGCACATGCAACTACCTTCATACCTGCAGCCAGGAACAACGGCGCAGACCTTTCGAAAAACAGGAGTGACTCACATGAAGAAGTTCGCCATTGCTGCCGCTACTGCTACCGCTCTGACCCTGACCATGGCTAATGCGGCATTTGCCCAACAGTCCACCCAGGCCCCTATGACGCTGGCGGCCGGTGAGGTGACCAAAGCCAAGGAAGCTACTTCCGATACTTGGATCACCACCAAGGTGAAGGCTGACCTGATGACCGAGAAAGGTGTACCTGGCAGCGACATCAAGGTTGAAACCAACAAGGGTGTCGTTTCGCTGTCCTCTGATGTGGCAGTGACTGACGCGCAGAAAGAGATGGCAGTTGCCATCGCCAAGAAGATCAAAGGTGTTCAGGCCGTTTCGGCTGATGGCCTGAAGTCCGAATAAGGGACGTCCCGTCGGCCAAAAGGATTTGGCCACCAACACAAAAAGCCTCGGCAACTTGCCGGGGCTTTTCTTTGGCTGCTTTAAAAGCCCGGGTTGCGGGCGATTACATCGCTTTCGAAGCAGTCCTGCTCGGCGATCAGCGGCTCAACCAGTGGGCGGCTGTCGCGAAAGTGTGCGGTCTGGGTGTGTGCTTCATAGGCGGCGTCGTCCTGGTAGATCTCGTAGAGATAGATGACCTCGGGGTCTAGGCGGTCCTGGGAGACGTCGAACACCAGGCACCCTGGCTCGTTGGCCACTGATGCAGCGGCATTGACCTTGATGGCCGTCAGAAAAGCCTCGGCGCAACCGGGCTTGACGCGTGTCTTGATAAACAGGCTATACACATGTCACTCCTTTTGTTTTACATTCTAATGTGAATTGTATACAAAAATGGAGTCGCGCCAATGTCTGAATTGCCTGAACGCCCTGGTCGCTTTAACGGCTTGCGCCACATTGCCTTGTTGGTACCCAACCTTGAGGAGTGCGAGCGCTTTTACGTCGACGTGCTGGGCATGGAGGTGCTCAACCGCGCCAATGAAGACCTGGTCTACCTGACTTGCGGTAATGACAACCTGTCATTGGGGCGCGGCGCCGGGGCCGCTAATGGGTTGCAGACGCTCGATCACTACGGCTTCATCGTCGACAGCGTGGAGGAGCTGGAGGCTTGGTACCAGTACTTCAAGGCGCACGGGGTGACCCTGCTGGACCGCCCGTTCAACCACGGTGACGGGGCGCGCAGCTTCCATTTGCTGGACCCGGCGGGGAACAAGGTGCAACCGCTGTATCACCCGGCAGTGTCGGGGCAGCGGCTGGTTTGAATGCATGGCCTTGCGGTGACTGTACTGGCCTCTTCGCGGGTGAACCCGCTCCCACCCGAACTGTGTAGCCTCCAAATCTAGCGCAGATCCTGTGGGAGCGGGTTTACCCGCGAAGGGGCGAGCACTGGCTCATTCGGCATCCAGGTGCATCGGTGTAATTACCCGGCCATCACTCTCGGCCTTGCCCAGGGTCGTGTCGATGAAGTACACCCGGTCATCTTCCAGCTTGCCTTTGTCCACCAGGTAGTCCTTGATGCTGCTGGCCCGCTCCTGGCCCAGCGTGCGTAGCAACGCGGCACTTTCGGCCCAGGACTTGATCACCGCCTCGCGCAACTTGGCAGTGCGCTCGTCGCGGCCAAGCTGTTCCCACTCGGCCGGTGGTTGCTGCTTCAGGCGGGTGCGGTAGATGCCTTCGAGCATCGCCGGCTTGTCGCTGTCGTCGACCACCAGCATCGAAGCATTGGCAGGCACCTTGTCGCCACGACGTTGCAGGATCTTGTACCAGGTGGCCTGGTATTCGCGGTCCAGGCGCTGCTGGGCGATCAGCGGGCCGTCGCTGGTCTGCGCACTGGTGCCTTCGATTTCCAGACGCAGTTCCGGGCGCTCTTTGAGCGCCGAGGCCAGTTTGTCCAGGGAGGACTGGGCATCGCCCGTGAGCTCACTCGAGCCCGGGGCGAACGCGACAGTGCCAAGGTCTTCGGAACCCCCGCCAGCAATCAGCCCGCCGATAAACTTGAACGGCGCCTGGGCCGCGCGCAGCACCAGGTTGCGCAGGGTTTGCCAGACGATCGGCATGACGCTGAACTGCGGGTTGTTGAGGTCACCGGTCACCGGCAACTCGATGGAAATCTTGCCCTCGGTGTCCTTGAGCAGCGCGACCGCCAGGCGGATCGGCAGGTCCACGGCATCTGGGCTGTCGACCTTCTCGCCCAACTGCAGTTGCTCAACCACCACTTTGTTCTCGGCCTTGAGCTGGCCGTTGGTGATCAAGTAATGCAGGTCGAGGTTGAGCCGCCCCTTGCGGATACGGAAGCCCGCGAACTTGCCGGAGTAGGGCGTCAGCGTGGTCAGTTCGACCCGCTTGAAGCTGGTGGCGATATCCAGGCTGGCCAGCGGGTTGAACGGGTTGAGCGCGCCTTTGATGGTGACCGGCGCATAGCGGTCGACCTTGCCCTTGATGTCCACCTTGGCCGGGTTCGGCTTGCGGTTGTCGATGGTGCCGATCTGGCCGTTGAGCTGCTGCACGGCGGTGGCGAAGTTGGGCGTAAGGGACAGGTCGGCGAAGTTGGCCGAGCCGTCATTGATGTCGATCTGGCCAATATGGATGCCCAACGGCTTGTCGCTGCTGGCCGGTTTCGCGGCCTTGGCTGCCGGCGCATCGGCCGGCTGCGGGATTAGCAGGTCGTTGACGTTGGTGGTGCGGTCTTCGTTGATGATGAAGCGGGCATAGGGCTGCAGCAAGGTCACCTTGTCGATCGACAGGGCATCACCGTGCACATAGGACAGGCCATCGACGTTCACCTGCTGCCATTTCACGAAGTCGCGGCTCTTGATCGTGTCGAGGGTATGCAACTGGTTGACCTGGGCCTTGCCGGTGACGTTGAAGGCCAGTGGCTCGGTGCTTTTCAGGTCGACCTTGAGGTCGCTGGCAAGCATGCCGCTGCGCAGCTCCAGCAGAATGAACGGGCTGATGTAGGCCTGGGCCACACGCAAGTCGATGTCGCGTGTGCTGACATCCAGCTTGGCCCAGACAGGCGCCAGATTCACTTGGCCGGCAGCCTGCAATTTGCCTTGTTTGCCCACACCGGTGTCGAGTTTGAGCGTGAAAGGCGACTGGTTGAGGCTGTCGAAGCCTTGCAGGTCGACATTGAGCGGGCCGACATCCAGTGCCACCGGTTCTTTCTGGCTACGGTCTGCCAGGTGCACGTTGTAGTTGCGCAGCTGGACGTCCTTGAGCAGCACTTGCCACGGCTTGCTCGGCGCTTGGGCGGCTTTTTCTGCAGGCGTAGGTTCGGCGGCGGCGGGCTCGGCCTTTTCTTTTGGCGTGGCCTTGGCCGGTTGGCTGGCGAACAGCTTCTGCCAGTCGAGCTGGCCGTCTTTTTCCAACGCGGCCCAGGTTTCGAGCTTGTCGCTGCGGATCTTGCCGACGATGACTTTTTGCTTGGCCAGGTCGATAGAGGTGTCACTGACCTCCAGGTTGGCCAGGCGTACCAGTTGGCGGCCATCCGGAGCCTTGATGGCGAACGGCGCCACTTTTACCGAGGTGTTGTCCAGCAGCAGCTCGGTCTCTTTGGACAGGTTGAAGGTGTAATGAGTGTCGAGGCTGATGACGCCTTCTTCCAGCACCAGTGGAACGGCGTCACGCACATACGGCCAGAACGCCTTCATCTTGCCGTCGGTGACCTTCAGGGTGCCTTCTGAGGCAATGGGCGACAGGCTGAGGGTGCCACTCCAGTCGATCTGCCCGCCGTACGGGCCCTTCGCTACCAGGGTCATGTCGGCATTGTCGTCCGGGAGCGTGCTGAGGTTTTTCAGCTCCAGGTTCATGTTGTCGTACAGAAACTCGATCGGCTCGCTCGGGCGCTCGTCCTGGAAGTGCAGGTAACCTTCCTTGAGCTTGATGCTGCCGATGCGCAGCGGGAATGGGTCGCTGGGCGGCTGCTCGGGCTTGGCCTCGCTGGGCGGCAGCTTGAACAACTGGGTCAGGTTGAGCTGCCCGCCCTTGGCGAACAGCACTTCGCTGCGCGGTTTGTCGAGCTCTACCGCCGTCAGGTGCAAGGCGCCATTCCACACGCTGTCGAGCGCAAGGTTGGCATAGAGCCGCTCGAAGCCGACCTGTTCCTTGCCAGGTTCGCCAATTTGCAGGCCCCACAGCGTCAGTTCGAGGCTGAAGGGGTTGAGCTCGATGCGCTGCAGGTGAGCAGGCACGGTGGCATATTGCGCCAATTGCTGATTGGCAATGCGCAGTGCGACACCGGGGAGAATGAGGAAGCCGAGCAGGCTGTAGAGGGCTACGAGAGCCACCATGGCGCCGAGGGCGCGAATCAATCCTTTGTACATGTGTCGCTTCGTCTGTCTAAGCAGGAGTGCTTGGAGTATGGCAGGTTAAATCAGTTCCGCTGAGGCGACCGATTCGCCTCATTCGATACCCATGCGCCGTTTCGCCCGGTGCGCCGAGCCATCGCGCATGGCCCAGCGCAAAACCGGCGCAGTGCGTTGCAGGCCGAGGCGGATCAGGCGCCGCTGCAATGGCCCGTGCTGCAGCCCGAGCATGGCTTGGGCCCAGTCGGGCAGCAGGTCGATGCCAGCGTTCAGCATGAGCTTGCCGACAGGTTGTGCCAGGCGGCTGGGCGCCGGGGCGGCAAGCAGGATGTCGACCACCTCATGGCTGCGGGCATCGCACTGCAACTGCGGGCGCATGTGCCTGAGGTAGTCCTCGACCTGCTGGCAGGAGCGCGGCACATCGCGCGCGCCCAGGCGTTCGGCGATCAGGGCAATCTCGTTGTAGTAGGCATCCTGCTCGGCGCGGGGCAGGTGCGGGTTGCGGTAACGCAAGTGGGCCGCGAGGAAGCTGCTGACTTCGGCCACATGCACCCAGGTCAGCAACCCCGGGTCGCTGGCGGCATAGGGGCGGCCATCGGCGGCAGTGCCAGTGACTTGCAGGTGGATGGTGCGGACTTTTTCGATCAGCCACTCGGCGTCGCGGGTCGAGCCAAAGGTGGTGCCGGAGATGAACTGGCTGGTGCGACGCAAGCGGCCGAGCAGGTCTTGGCGAAAGTTCGAATGGTCCCACACGCCGGCCAACGCCAGCGGGTGCAGCAGTTGCAGCATGAGGGCACTGATACCGCCGACCAGCATGCTTGGGAAATCGCCGTGCACTTGCCAGCTGATGCTCTGCGGGCCAAACAGCCCAGGGTCGCCCTTGGGCGATTCCAGGTCGAGCTGGCCGAGGGCCAGCCCGGTAAGGCTCATGACCTGGGTTTCGATGCGGCGGCGAAGGGCTTCCATGGCGACCTGTCGTTCAGGGCGGCCATGCAAGGGGCCGCCAGCTAGTGGTTGAGACGTGTGTCGATCAAGCCCTGAACCACACTCGGGTCGGCCAGGGTCGAGGTATCGCCCAGGTTTTCCAGCTCGTTGCAGGCGATTTTGCGCAGTATACGCCGCATGATCTTGCCCGAGCGGGTTTTGGGCAGCGCCGGTGCCCACTGGATCAGTTCCGGTTTGGCGAAGCTGCCGATTTCCTTGCTGACCAAGGCCAGCAGTTCGGCCTTGAGCGCGTCGCTGGGGTCGACGCCGTTCATGGGGGTGACAAAGGCATACACACCCTGGCCCTTGAGGTCATGGGGGTAGCCGACCACTGCGGCCTCGGCGACGCTGTCGTGCAACACCAGTGCACTTTCCACTTCGGCGGTGCCGATGCGGTGGCCGGAGACGTTGATCACGTCGTCGATGCGCCCGGTGATCCAGTAGTCGCCGTCGGCATCGCGGCGTGCGCCGTCGCCGGTGAAGTAGTAGCCGGGCATGGGTTTGAAATAGGTTTCGACCATGCGCTGGTGGTCACCATAGACGCTGCGAATCTGCCCGGGCCAGCTGGCCTTGATGGCCAGCACGCCAGCGCCAGGGCCTTCAATGGGGGTGCCTTTTTCATCCAGCAGCACCGGCTGTACGCCGAACATCGGTTGGGTCGCGCAGCCCGGTTTGAGCCGTTGCGTGCTGGGCAGGGGCGTGAGCATGATGCCGCCGGTTTCGGTCTGCCACCAGGTATCGACGATCGGGCAGCGCTTTTGGCCGACTTCTTCGAAGTACCATTCCCACGCTTCCGGGTTGATCGGCTCGCCGACGCTGCCGAGCAGGCGCAGGCTTTTGCGTGAGGTGCTCTGGAGTGGCCCGGAGCCTTCGCGCATCAGGGCGCGCAAGGCCGTTGGCGCGGTGTAGAAGATGTTGACCTGATGCTTGTCGACCACCTGCCAGAAGCGCGAGGTGTCGGGGTAGTTGGGTACCCCTTCGAACATCAGCGAAATCGCGCCATTGGCCAGCGGGCCATAGACGATGTAGCTGTGGCCGGTGACCCAGCCTACATCGGCGGTGCACCAGAACACTTCGCCCTCGCGGTAATCGAACACCACCTTGAAGGTCATGGTGGCCTGCAGCAGGTAGCCGGCAGTGGTGTGCAGGACGCCCTTGGGTTTGCCGGTGCTGCCGGAGGTGTAGAGGATGAACAGTGGGTCTTCGGCTGCCATCGGTTCAGGTGGGCAGTCGTCGCCAGCGTGTTCCGTTACCTGGTGGTACCAGAGGTCGCGGCCCTCGCTCCAGGCCACATCCCCCCCCGTCCGCCGGACAACGAATACACTGCTGACATTCGGGCAACTGGCCAGGGCCTTATCGACGTTCAGCTTCAGTGGAATGCGCTTGCCACCGCGGATGCCTTCATCGGCGGTGATCACGGTACGGCAGTCGGCATCGAGGATGCGGTCACGCAGGGCATCGGGCGAGAAGCCGCCGAACACCACCGAGTGCACGGCGCCCAGCCGGGTGCAGGCGAGCATGGCGAAGGCGGCCTCGGGAATCATCGGCATGTAGATGCACACCCGGTCGCCTTTCTTCACGCCGCGTGCCTTCAGGGCGTTGGCCAAGCGGCAGACCTGGCGGTGCAGTTCGCGGTAGGTGATGGCTTTGGCGTCTTGCGGGTCGTCGCCCTCCCAGAGCAGGGCAGTCTGTTCATCACGCTTGGCCAGATGGCGATCGATGCAGTTGTAGCTCACGTTCAACTGGCCACCGTCGAACCAGCGTGCCTGGCCGGTTTTCAGGTCGCACTGTTGCACGCTCGACCAGGGTTTGATCCAGTCCAGGCGTTTGGCCTGTTCGGCCCAGAAGGTGTCGGGGTCTTCCACCGATTGGCGGTAGAGGCGGCGGTAATCGTCGTCAGTGAGGGTGGCGGACTGGCTGACGGCCAGGGCCTGGGGGTAGTCGCGGATATCGAACATGGCGGGTGGTCCTTGCGCTTGTCGGGGGCGATGGACTGCAACGGCTATTCGATTGGACAGTGTAGCTAGAGGTGGTGTTCCTTAAGGTCGACGCTGGCCTTGTAGGAGCGGCCTTGTGCCGCGATGGGCCGCAAAGCGGCCCCAGGATTTCAGCGATGAAGCATCATTCAGCGGTGATGCATCCATTTTTGGGGCCGCTCTGCGGCCCATCGCGGCACAAGGCCGCTCCTACAAAGAGCGACCGTGTGGCGGGTGGGTCAACCGCGGTGACGGCCGCGGAAGTAGTTGATCAGGCCCTGGGTAGAGCCATCTTCGGCGCTGTCTTCCTGGCTGCCGACAAGGCGCTGGTAGACACCTTTGCCCAGCTCTTTGCCCAGCTCCACGCCCCATTGGTCGAAGGCGTTGATGCCCCAGATCACGCTCTGCACGAAGACCTTGTGCTCATACATCGCCACCAGTGCGCCCAAGCGGCGTGGGCTGATGCGCTCGACCACCAGGGTGTTGCTCGGGCGGTTGCCCGGGATCACCTTGTGCGGGGCCAGCTTCTCGATATCGGCTTCGTTCAGGCCTTTGGCGCGCAGCTCGGTCTCGGCTTCATCGCGGGTTTTGCCGAGCATCAGCGCCTGGCTCTGCGACAGGCAGTTGGCGTACAGCCACTGATGGTGGTCGGCCACCGGGTTGAAGCTCACCACCGGCACGATGAAGTCAGCAGGAATAAGGTGGGTACCCTGGTGCAGCAACTGGTGGTAGGCGTGCTGGCCGTTACAGCCCACGCCACCCCAGATCACCGGGCCGGTTTCGGTATGCACCGGCGTGCCGTCCTGCAGCACGCTCTTGCCGTTGGACTCCATGTCCAGCTGTTGCAAGTGCTTGGTGATGTTGCGCAGGTAGTGGTCGTACGGCAGGATCGCGTGGCTGCGGGCGCCCCAGAAGTTGCCATACCAGACGCCCAGCAGGGCCAGCAGCACCGGCATGTTCTTGTCGAACGGCGCGGTCTGGAAGTGCTGGTCCATGGTGTAGGCACCCGACAGCAGCTCCTTGAAGTTGGCGGTGCCGATGGCCAAGGCGATCGGCAGGCCGATGGCCGACCACAGCGAATAGCGCCCACCCACCCAGTCCCACATCGGGAAGATGTTCTCTTCACGGATACCGAAGGCGACGGCGGCGGCCTTGTTGCTGGAAACGGCGATGAAGTGGCGATACAGCTCTGCTTCCGAGCCGCCCTGGGCCAGGTACCAGGTGCGCGCGGCCATGGCGTTCTTCAGTGTTTCGAGGGTGTTGAACGATTTCGACGAAACAATGAACAGGGTGGTTTCGGCGCGCAGGTTGGCCGACAGTTCGTGGAACTCACTGCCGTCGATGTTCGCCAGGTAATGGCAGCGTACGCCGCGTTGTGCGTAGGGCAGCAGTGCTTCGGAGACCAGTTCCGGGCCGAGGAACGAGCCGCCGATGCCGATGTTGACCACGTCGGTGATCGGCTTTTCGCTGTAACCGCGCCACAGGCCATCGTGGATACGCCCGACCAGCTCGGTGATCTGGTTGAGCACCTTGTGCACTTCCGGCATCACGTTGACGCCGTTGACGCTGAGCTTGTCGCCCACTGGGCGGCGCAGGGCGGTGTGCAGCACCGGGCGGCCTTCGGAGGCGTTGATGATCTCGCCGCTGAACATCGACTTGATCGCATCCTGCAGGCCGACTTCGTTGGCCAGGTTCACCAGCAGGTCACGGCTTTGCTCGGTGATCAGGTTTTTCGAGTAGTCGAGGAACAGGCCGCAGCTGCTCAGGGAGAACTGATCAAAACGCTTGGCATCGGCGGCGAAGGCTTCACGCATGCTGAAGTCTTGCATGGCGTCGCGGTGTTGCTGAAGCGCCTGCCAGGCGGGCAGGGCCGTCACATCATGGGGAGTACGGTAATACGCCATTGCTCAGGGTTCCTTGGTGCGTTGTGAGGCCTTGGACATTGGCCACGGCTGTCAGTTGCAGGCAGTCATTATAGGCATTGGCGGCGCGGGGGGAATGGGGGCGTGAGGGGTTATGAGGGGCCGCGAGGCAGCCCCCGAAGGTTTACGCGGTCTTGTCTTCCACGTGCAGGTACAGGTTGTCGATCAACCGGGTGTTACCCAGGTAAGCGGCGGCAATCACCACCAGGTCGCGATCATCGATCATGGCCGGGCGCAGGCTCACGGCATGGCGCACTTCCAGGTAATCCGGGCGGAACCCGGCGGCGGTCAGTTGCGCTTGGCCGTCGGCCACCAGCGCGGCAAAATCACGCTGGCCACGGCCAATGGCCGCCCCGATGTGCTGCAGGGTGCGGTACAGCGCAGGTGCGGTAACACGCTGCTCGGGGGTGAGGTAACCATTGCGTGACGACAGCGCCAGGCCATCGTCGGCGCGCACGGTCGGCTCACCGATGATCTGGATGGGCATGTTCAGGTCGCGCACCATGGCGCGGATCACTGCCAGCTGCTGGAAGTCTTTTTCGCCGAACACGGCCAAGTCTGGCTGGACCATGTTGAACAGCTTGCTGACCACTGTCGCCACACCCTCGAAATGCCCTGGCCGGCTGGCGCCGCACAGGCCTTCGGAAAGGTGGGGGACGCTGACCCGGGTTTGCACGCTCATGCCGTCGGGGTACATCTCTTCGACGGTTGGCGCGAACAGCAGGTTGCAGCCGGCCTGGAGCAAACGCTCCTGGTCGGCTGCAAGGGTACGTGGGTAGGTGGCGAGGTCTTCGTTGGCGCCGAACTGCAGCGGGTTGACGAAGATACTGGCAACGACAAAGTCGGCCCGCTGGGCGGCCTTGGTCACCAGCGCGGCATGGCCGCTGTGCAGGTTGCCCATGGTCGGCACGAACGCGATGCGCTTGCCTTCGCCACGCGCGCGGCCAACGGCGGCGCGCAGTTCACGGACAGTCTTGACTGTGTTCATGCGCTGAACCCGTGTTCACTGGCAGGGAAGCTTACGTCCTTGACCGCCGTCACGTAGGCGGCGAGGGCGCTTTCGATGTCCGGCTGGCCGGCCATGAAGTTTTTCACGAACTTCGGCACCCGGCCGCTCAGCGACAGGCCAAGCATGTCGTGCAGGACCAGCACCTGGCCGTCGGTGGCGCTACCGGCGCCAATGCCGATGACCGGAATGTTCACGGCCTGGGTGATTTCTGCTGCCAGTTCGCTCGGTACGCACTCCAGCAGCAGCATGGCCGCGCCGGCCTGTTCCAGGGCAATGGCGTCGGCACGCATCTGCCGCGCCTGGGCTTCCTGACGGCCCTGCACCTTGTAACCGCCCAGCACATTGACGGTTTGTGGGGTCAGGCCCATGTGCGCGCACACCGGCACGCCACGTTCAGCCAGCAGGCGAATGGTCTCGGCCAGCCAGGCAGCGCCTTCGAGCTTGATCATGTGGGCACCGGCCTGCATCAGCGTGGCGCAGTTGGCAAAGGCCAGTTCGGGGGTGGCGTGGGCCATGAACGGCAGGTCGGCCAGAATCAGCGCGCCATCGTTGCCACGTTTGACGCAGGCAGTGTGGTAGGCCATTTCCTGGGTGGTGACAGGCAGCGTGCTGTCATGGCCCTGCAGGACCATCCCCAGCGAGTCGCCCACCAGCAACACTTCGACACCGGCCTGGCTGGCAACCTTGGCGAAGGTCGCGTCGTAGCAGGTCAGCATGGTGATTTTTTCACCCTTGGCCTTCAGGCCATGCAGGGTGGTCAGGGTTACTTCAGGCATGTAGGAAAATCCTCGTTCAGGCGCTGTTAAAACGACTGCATACAACGCGTGTAGTCATCTTCCGGAGCGGCACATCATCGCGCGTGATGTTCGGGCACAGGTCCGTCCGGGCCTAAATACGGGTATGCGGCACTTGGGTGCCACACGGGACGCCTATAGTCGTGAGCGAGGTGGGGGAAGTCAATCACCCTGTTACCGCATTGTTACGATCAGGGTGTTACTGGCGTTACCGCCGTCTGCAGCGCCCGAATTACAGGCGCTCGAGGCCGACGAACGGGCAGGCGCTGATGAGTTGGGCGAGGTCGCGGCCATCGGGCAGGCAGAAGCCTGCGGGCACCAGTTCGGCCAATGGGTAGAGCACGAAGGCGCGGGCGTGCATATGGTAGTGCGGCACTTGCAGGCGCGGCACGTCGATCAGGTGGTCGCCGAACAGCAGGATATCCAGGTCGAGCGTGCGCGGGCCCCAACGCTCTTTGCGCACACGGCCCTGGTCATTTTCGATGGCCTGCAGGGCATCCAGCAGCGCCAGCGGCTCGAGCGAGGTGTCGAGCGCAGCCACGGCATTGGTGTAGCGCGGCTGGCCAGGCAGCAGCGAGTCACTGGTGAACAGGCTGGAGGTGGCCACCAGGCAGGTGCCGGTGGCCTGGTCGAGCGCCTGGAAAGCGTTCTGCAGTTGTTCTGCAGGCTCATCCAGGTTGCTGCCCAGGCCGATGTAAGCGCGCGTGGTCACTCGAACGCCTCTTCGCCACCACGCTTACGCTTGCTGGCGCTACGTTTGCGCTTGCGTGGGCCAGCGCCGGTGCCTTCGTCACGGCTGCCCAGCTCGCGAATCATCTCGCGGCGCTCGCTGTCATTGGCATCCTGGTAGTCAGTCCACCATTGGCCGAGGTCGTCGGTTTCTTCACCCGCGCTTTCACGCAGCAGCAGGAAGTCGTAACCGGCACGGAAGCGCGGGTTGTCGAGCAACTGGTCGGCACGTTTGCCGCTGCGGCGTGGCAGGCGTTCCTGCATGTCCCAGATTTCGCGGATCGGCAGGGTGAAACGCTTCGGGATGGCAATGCGTGCGCACTGTTCGGCGATCAGGTCGTGAGCCGCGCCGTTCATGGCCGGGATCGGTGGCACACCTTGGTTTTGCAGGTGCAGCACACGGGCCGGCAGGGCGGGCCAGAGCAGCGCAGCGAAGAGGAAGGCCGGGGTGACCGGCTTGCCCTGCTTCACACGCAGATCGGTGTTGTTCAGCGCCTGGCTGATCAGGGTGTGGGTGTAGGTGGGGCGCTCGTCCAGGGCATGCGCGCTGGCCGGGAACAACGGCTCGAACAGCTGCAGGTCGACCAGCATTTCGAAGGCCATCGCACCTTGGCCGGAGAGGAACAGCTTGAGGCTTTCCTCGAACAGGCGTGCCGGGGGGATTTCGCGCAGCATCGGGGCCAGTTCGCGGATCGGCTGGACCGTGTGCTTTTCGATGCCGAAGTCGAGCTTGGCGGCGAAACGCACGGCCCGCAGCATGCGCACCGGGTCTTCCTGGTAGCGATGGGTCGGGTCACCGATCAGGCGCAGCAGGCGGTTACGCACATCGTGCACGCCGTTGGCGTAATCGAGGATGCGTTCGCTGACCGGATCGTAGTAGAGGGCATTGATGGTGAAGTCGCGGCGTTGCGCGTCTTCTTCCAAGGTGCCGTACACGTTGTCACGCAGGATGCGACCACTGGCATTGTGCGACGAACGGTGGGTATCACCTTGATCGTCTTCCGAGTGGTGGGCGCGGAAGGTGGCGACTTCGATGATCTCACGGCCGAAATGCACGTGGACCAACTTGAAGCGGCGACCAATGATACGCGCGTTGCGGAACTCGGCACGGACCTGTTCAGGGGTGGCGCTGGTGGCGACGTCGAAGTCTTTTGGGGTGATGCCAAGCATCAGGTCGCGGACACAGCCACCGACCAGGTAAGCCTGGTAGCCCGCACTCTGCAGGCGCTCTACGATGTTCACCGCGTGGCGGCTGAACTGGTGGCGTTGCAGCGAGTGTTGGCTCTTGTTGATCACCTCAGGCGTGGTGCGCCTGTGGTGCTGGCCCGGTACGGGAGGGCGGAACGACTGGAACAGCTTCTTCAGCATGGGATGCACTGTTTGAAGGAATGTTCGGCCAAGAATAGGAGAATGGCCGCATGATGGGCGGGGATTCTAGCATTTACTCAAGGAATGGTGTAGGCGGGTAGCAGGATGCCTGCCAGAAGGGAGAAACGACAAGGGGAGCCTAAGCTCCCCAAGAAGTCGTTGCGTGCTCTTATTATTTTTTTGCTGGGCTTCTTGTTTTTGTTGAGTGCCCTGTCCACAAATCGCAAAGCTTGTGGACGACCCCTAATCCAGGGGTAAAGAGCAAACGGATTGCTTTGGCCGCTGATGTCACGTTGATCTGTCGATCCAACCAGTTCAGGCGCTGCTTTTTAGTGCAGTTTTTGTTGTTCTCTGCCTGGTCGTGGGGCAAGCCCCAAACACGCATCCTCTCCAAAAGAATCAGTTAGCTGCGCCTCCGCCGTCTTGTTTTTATTGTGCGTGAGCCGTTTCGTCTTGTTCTTATTCTGAGTTGCAGTGCTTGTTATTGTTTTTGTACTAAGCATATAGCAGGTGCCGTGCCAACTTTTCGAAACCCAATGAAATCAAGGGTTTGGAGGTTTTCGCAGGTTTTTGGCAGGCCGAAAATGGCGGGGTTTCGTTACCGTACACCTCGGGAACTGTTACGCCTGAAAGCTTGGGTAACAGATTTTCGCGGGTACTGATGTGTTACCTGGGGTGTGCGTAGTGGTTTTTGTCGGCCCTTTCGCGGGTGAACCCGCTCCCACAGGTACCGCATTGCCCTTGCGGGCAGTGAGATCCTTGTGGGAGCGGGTTCACCCGCGAAGAGGCCGGCAGCCCGAAAAAGAAATATCAAGGCAGGAAAGGCCCGCCTGCCCACGCGATCTTTTACTCGCTGGTGGCGTTGCTCTTGCGCCGCGGGATACCCAGGCGCTGGCGGCGTTCCCACAGGCATTTGCGGCTGACGCCAAGCTTGCGGGCAAGCTCGGTCTCGGTCATGTGGTCCTGGTGTTCGAGCACGAAGTGCTGGAAGTAATCCTCCAGCGACAAGTCCTCGGTAGGCTCATGGCTGGCATTGCCCGCACTGGCCACGGCCAGGGCGTTGTCGAGGATGTCGTCGTCTTCCAGGTCGCTCAGCTCGATGTCGATACCCAGCAGGTCGGCGGAAATTTCTGCGCTCTCGCTCAGAATCACCGCACGCTCCACGGCGTTTTCCAGCTCGCGCACGTTACCCGGCCAGCTGTAATGACGAATCGCTTGCTCGGCATCGGCGGAAAAATGCAGGTCATCCCGGCCAATCCGTGCGCTCTGACGGGCCAGGAAGGCACTGGCGATCTCGTTGACGTCGCTGCCGCGCTCGCGCAGGGCAGGCAACTTCAGGGCAATCACGTGCAGGCGGTAATAAAGGTCTTCACGGAACTGGCCGGCCTTGGCCAGGTTTTTCAGGTCGCGGTGGGTGGCCGCAATCAGGCGCACATCGACCTTCTGCGATTGCACCGAGCCCACCCGGCGGATTTCGCCTTCCTGCAACACGCGCAACAGGCGCGCCTGGGCTTCGAGGGGCAATTCGCCGATTTCGTCGAGGAACAAGGTGCCGCCGTCCGCCGCTTCGACCAGCCCGGCGCGCCCTGCGCTGGCGCCGGTGAAGGCACCTTTTTCGTGACCGAACAGCTCGGACTCGATCAGGGTCTCGGGGATGGCCGCGCAGTTCACCGAGATCATCGGTGCCTTGGCCCGGCGTGACAGGTTGTGCAGGGCACGGGCGACCAGCTCTTTACCGGTACCCGATTCGCCCTGGATCAAGACATTGGAATCGGTCGGTGCGACCTTGCGGATCTTGCTGTACATGTCCTGCATGGGCGGGCACGAGCCGATGATGCCGATCTCGCCGTTGGCAGACGCGCTATTGCCTTTGTCGGCCGCGGCCGCCTTGCCGTTGCCCCGCGGTTCTGCAGCCGGTGCGGCAGCAGGCGCGTTTTGCCGGTCGCGCAGGATGCGCGCCACGGCCTGGAGCATCTCGTCGTGGTCGAAGGGCTTGGCGATGTAGTCCACCGCGCCCATTTTCATCGAGTCCACCGCCGAGCGCAGGCTGGCGTAGCTGGTCATGATCAGCACTGGGGTGCCCTGGCCGAGCTTGATCAGCTCGGTACCAGGCGCGCCTGGCAGGCGCAGGTCGCTGACGATCAGGTCGAAGGTGGCAATGCTGAAGCGTTCCTGGGCTTCCTGCACCGAGCCGGCTTCGCTGACCTGGTACTGGTTCCGCTCGAGCAGGCGACGCAGGGCCGAGCGGATGATGGTTTCGTCTTCGACGATCAGAATATGCGGCATTGATTCAATTCTCTCGACGGTCTCGAATTTCAGGGGACGTCGCTACGACATGCCGGGGCAGGGTCACGCGGATCCGGGTGCCACGTTGCCGTTCGATGTCGGCAGGGCTGTCGATGGTGATTTGCCCATAATGCTCTTCCACGATGGAATAGACCAGAGCGAGCCCCAGTCCGGTTCCTTCGCCCGGGTCTTTGGTGGTGAAGAAGGGCTCGAACAGGCGGTCCATGATGCTCTTCGGGATCCCGCTGCCTTCGTCTTCGACAATCAAGTCGACGGTGTGCTCGAAGACGGAGCTGCGCACACGCACGGCACTGCCGGGCGGTGAGGCGTCGCGGGCGTTGGAGAGCAGGTTGATCAGCACCTGGGCCAGGCGCTGCGGGTCCCCTTCGGCCCAGTGTTCCGGGTCGCAGAGGTTGAAGAACTGGACTTCGAAATTGCGCCGGTTCAGTGCCAGCAGCCCAATGGCATCCTGCGCCACTTCGGCCAGGCACACCGGCTCTTCGCTGTTCTGATGGCTGCCACCGGCATGGGCGAAGCTCATCAACGACTGGACGATGCGCGACACCCGTTTGGTCTGTTCAAGAATCTGGCTCGACAGCTCGGTGATCTCGCCATCGCCCTCGCGTTCCTCGCGCAGGTTCTGCGCCAGACAGGCGATGCCGGTGATCGGGTTGCCGATTTCGTGGGCCACGCCGGCCGCCAGGCGGCCAATGCTGGCCAGGCGCTCGGAGTGCACCAGCTTGTCTTCCAGGGCCTGGGTTTCGGTCAGGTCCTCGACCAGCAGCACCAGGCCACTGTTACCCGGCGCCAAGGGCTCGTCGATGGCGGCCTTGTGCAGGTTCAGCCAGCGAGGCTGCCCGTCGAGGGCCAGGCGTTGTTTGTGCAGGTGTTCGTCGGGCACGTCGATGAAGCCCTGCAGCAGGCCGCGCCAAGGTTCGCCGATGGTCACCAGGCGCGAGCCGACCACGTGCTTGGCGGCGATGCCGGTCAGCTCTTCCATGGCCTTGTTCCACATCAGGATCTCTTGGTCCTTGGCCAGGGAGCAGACGCCCATGGGCAGTTCCTGCAGGGTCTGGCGGTGGTAGCGGCGCAGGGCGTCGAGTTCGGCGGCAAGGCCGGTCAGGCGCGAGTGATAGTCTTCCAGGCGGCTTTCAATGAAGTGGATGTCTTCAGTGACATAGTTTTCGTTGCCGGATTTGTAGGGCAGGAAGGTCTCGACCATGTCCTGGGCCACGCTCGGCCCCATCAGGCCCGACAGGTTGGCCTCGATGCGGTCGCGCAGGCGGCGCAACGCATAGGGGCGGCGCTCGTCAAAGGGCAGGTAGAGGTCGCGCAGGGCTTGTTCGACTTCTTTCTGCGCAGCCTTGGCGCCCAGTGGCTTGGCCAGCTGGGTGGCAAATTCCTGTGGCGATGCCGCGTGCAGCTCGCGGCGCTGCGGGCGGCGCACGTTGTCCACCGCGCACGCTTCGGCGGCGCTGGCTTCTTCACTGCTGGCATTGGTGAACAGCGAAATCAGGGTGAACAGCAAGACGTTTGCCGCCAGCGAGGCGATGGCCGCCATGTGCCAGCTGGTGTCGTCGAGGACGTAGATCATGTCCAGCAGCGGAATGTAGAAGCCCTGCAGGTTGCCCAGCAGCGGCAGCAGCATGGTCACCAGCCACACCAGGGTGCCGGCCAGCAGGCCCGCGATGAAGCCGCGGCGATTGGCGGTAGGCCAGTACAGCACCGACAACACGCCCGGCAGGAACTGCAAGGTGGCGACGAAGGCGACGATGCCCAGGTTGGCCAGGCTCTGGTGGTTGTTCTGGGTCAGGTAGAACATGAAGCCGGCGGTGATGATGGCGACGATCAGCGCGCGGCGGGTCCATTTCAGCCAGCGGTAGATGTTGCCTTCGGCCGGCGGCTGGTACAGCGGCAGCACCAGGTGGTTGAGGGCCATGCCCGACAGCGCCAGGGTGGTGACGATGATCAACCCGCTGGCCGCAGACAACCCGCCGATATAAGCCAGCAGCGCCAGCGCTTTGTTATTGGCAGCGATGCCCAGCCCTAGCGTGAAGTATTCGGGGTTGGTGCTGGCGCCCAGGCGCAGGCCGGCCCACAGCACCAGCGGCACGGCCAGGCTCATCAGCAGCAGGAACAGCGGCAGGCCCCAGCTGGCGCTGACCAGCGAGCGTGGGTTGAGGTTTTCGGTGAAGGCCATGTGGTACATGTGCGGCATGACGATGGCCGAGGCGAAGAACACCAGCAGCAGGGTGCGCCATGGCCCTTCCTGCAGCGGTGTGTGCAGCGCGGCCAGGGCGGTCTGGTTCTGCAGCAGCCACACTTCCAGCCCATGCGGGCCGCCAAACACACCGTACAAGGCGTACAGGCCGATGCCGCCCAGCGCCAGCAGCTTGATCACCGATTCGAAGGCAATGGCGAACACCAGCCCTTCATGCTTCTCGCGCGTGGCGATGTGCCGCGAGCCGAAGAAGATGGTGAACAGAATGATCAGCGCACAGAAGGCGAATGCCACCCTGGCCTTGACCGGCTCGCCGGTCAGGATGCTGATCGAGTCGGCCACCGCCTGGATCTGCAGGGCCAGCAACGGCAGTACCCCGATCAGCATGATCAGGGTGGTCAGCGCGCCGGCCCAGGTGCTGCGGAAACGAAACGCCAGCAGGTCGGCCAGCGACGACAGCTGATAGGTGCGGGTGATCTTGAGGATCGGGTAAAGCAGCACCGGCGCCAGCAGGAAGGCCCCGGAGACCCCCAGGTAGCAGGCCAGGAAGCCATAGCCGTACTGGTAGGCCAGGCCGACCGAGCCATAGAAGGCCCAGGCACTGGCATAGACGCCCAGCGACAGGGTGTAGGTCAGCGGGTGGCGAATAATTGAGCGGGGTATCAGCCCACGCTCGCTGATCCAGGCCACGCCGAACAGCACCATGAGGTACGCGGCGCTGATCAGGATCATCTGGGTCAGGCTAAAGCTCATCGGCATCTCGTTGGCTCTGCAGGATGAAGGTGACGACGATCAGGATCAGCCAGAGCAGGTAGGGGCGGTACCAGGCTCCGGTCGGTTCGATCCACCAGTCCATGATGGCCGGGGAGAACAGGTAGATCCCCACGACCAGAAGCAGGACCAAACGATAGATGTACATGCTGGCCTCGATGGTTGGGCGCTGCGGGCTTGGACTTATTATTGGCGCAAAAGAGTGGGCGGATGCTAGCGGGAATCGGTAGGGTTAGCCAAGGGTTTGAAATTATTGGGCTTTTGTTTTTGAGCGGTAGGTTGCCTGTGCGGGCCTCTTCGCGGGCTTGGCCGCGACGAGGCCGTTGAGGGCTCAGCGCAAATCAGCCTCTGGCACGGTAGTCCGCTGCGCAATCGCCTCCGGCCGCCACTGCTTGCGGGCTACCGCCAACACTTCAGCCGGCGTTGCCAGCAGCAACTCGGGGTTTGCTTCTTGCCCCAGCGCCCGCAATGCCCGCAACAGCAGGGGGGTAGCATGCTCCGCCTGTAAGGGCGGCGAGCGGTACGACTTGCCCAGCTTGTGCCCATCTGGCTGCACGATCAGCGGAATATGCAGGTAACGCGGCTGTGAGAACCCCAGCAGCTCTTGCAGGTACAGTTGGCGCGGTGTGTTGTCGAGCAGGTCGGCCCCGCGCACGATATCGGTAACCCCTTGCCAGGCATCATCCAGCACCACCGCCAGCTGATACGCATACAGCCCGTCACGGCGCTGGATGACGAAATCACCCACCTCGCGCCCCAGGTGTTGCTGGAACTCACCCTGGACCCGGTCGGTGAACCGGTAGATCAACTCTGGCACCCGCAGACGGATCGCCGCGCCCTCGCGTGCATGCCCGGCGTTGCGGCACAAGCCTGGGTAAATGCCGTTGTGCCCTTCCAGCTGTTTGCGCGAGCAGGTGCAGGCGTAGGCCAGGCCCATGTTGAACAGGCGGTCGACCACTGCTGCATAAGCCTCATGGCGCTGGCTCTGGAACACCACCTCGCCATCCCACTCCAGGCCGTAACGCTCAAGGGTCTGCAAGATAGCGTCGCGGGCCCCGGGCATTTCCCGCGGCGGGTCGGTGTCTTCCATGCGCAGCAGCCAGCGGCCGTTGACGGCGCGGGCGTCGAGCCAGGAGGCGAGTGCGGCGACCAGCGAGCCGAAATGCAGAAAGCCGCTGGGGGTAGGGGCGAAGCGCCCGATGTAGCTCGAGTCGTTCATGGCGGTCGTGCGTCTGAAAATGAAACGGGGCGCAAGATGCGCCCCGTTTGGGTGGGAAAAGGATCAGCCTTTGCCGACTGTTTTTTCCTTTTTCTCCGCGATTTCCTTGCAGTCGAAGCACAGGTCGGCGGTTGGGCGGGCTTCGAGGCGACGCAGGCCGATCTCGATGCCGCAGGACTCACACCAGCCGTACTCTTCGTCCTGGATCTTCTGCAGGGTCTTGTCGATCTTCTTGATCAGCTTGCGCTCGCGATCGCGGTTACGCAGCTCCAGGGCGAACTCTTCTTCCTGGCTGGCACGGTCGGCCGGGTCTGGGAAGTTGGCCGCTTCGTCCTTCATGTGGGTCACGGTCTGATCCACGCTCGTCATCAACTCAAGCTTCCAGGCACCCAGAAGTTTGGTGAAATGCTTGCGCATGGGCTCCCCCATGTACTCCTCGCCCTTGCTTTCTTTATAGGGCTCTACACCGTACATGGACTGACTGGTTTTTTGCTTTTCTACGGTGGACATGAATAGACCGCCTCTCACTCATCTGATCCAATGCGCAGGATGCTCCATCTCCGGCACCCGCCGGCCCTGCGACTGCGAGCCGCCGAACTTACCAGATAGATCGGGGGTGCGCTACCCCGCCCGATCCTGCTAATTGACAGCGGCGCGAGCCACACGTTCGGTAGCGTGCAGAGGTAGAATCTCCAGTTTAGACCCAATTGAGAGAAGGTCATGGCCCACCCTTACAGTGCGCGCAGCCGCGCCATCGAACCCTTTCACGTCATGGCGTTGCTGGCGCGGGCCAACGAGCTGCAGGCGGCCGGCCATGATGTGATCCACCTGGAAATCGGCGAACCGGACTTCACCACGGCCGCGCCGATTGTCGAGGCCGGCCAGGCCGCATTGGCCGCGGGCCACACCCGCTATACCGCCGCCCGTGGCCTGCCGGCGCTGCGCGAGGCGATCGCCGGCTTCTATGGGCAGCGATACGGCGTCAGTGTCGATCCTGAGCGCATTCTGATTACGCCGGGCGGTTCTGGCGCACTGTTGTTGGCCAGCAGCCTGTTGGTAGACCCAGGCAAGCACTGGCTGCTGGCTGACCCGGGCTACCCCTGCAATCGCCACTTCCTGCGCCTGGTCGAAGGCGGCGCGCAGTTGGTGCCGGTGGGGCCCGAGGTCAACTACCAACTCACCGCCGACCTGGTTGACCGCTATTGGGACAAAGACACGGTCGGGGCGCTGGTCGCCTCGCCAGCCAACCCGACCGGGGCGGTGCTGAGCCGTGACGAGCTGGCCAGCCTGTCGCGCGCTACCCGTGAGCGCCATGGCCACTTGGTGGTGGACGAGATTTACCACGGGCTGACCTACGGCATGGACGCGCCCAGCGTGCTGGAAGTGGACGATGGGGCGTTTGTCCTGAATAGTTTTTCGAAGTATTTCGGCATGACCGGCTGGCGCCTGGGGTGGCTGGTGGCACCGCCCGGCGCCGTGGCAGACCTGGAAAAACTCGCACAGAACCTGTACATCAGCGCCCCCAGCATGGCCCAGCATGCTGCGCTGGCGTGCTTCCAGCCGCAAACCCTGGCGATTCTGGAAGAGCGCCGCGCCGAATTCGCCCGTCGCCGCGACTACCTGTTGCCAGCCCTGCGCGAGCTGGGCTTTGGCATCGCCGTCGAGCCCGAGGGGGCTTTCTACTTGTACGCCGACATCAGCGCCTTCGGCGGCGATGCCTTTGCGTTCTGCCGGCACTTCCTCGAAACCGAGCACGTGGCCTTTACTCCCGGCCTGGATTTTGGTCGCCACCTGGCGGGGCATCATGTGCGTTTTGCCTACACCCAGAGCCTGCCGCGCCTGGAACAGGCCGTGCAGCGTATCGCCCGCGGCTTGCGGAGCTGGCAAGGCTGATGGCGTTTTTTCCTCCACTCGAGCAGGGGCGCCTACTGCGGCGCTACAAACGGTTTTTGGCGGACATCGAGCTGGCCAATGGCGAGCACATGACCATCCATTGCCCGAACACCGGGTCCATGCTCAATTGCATGCGCGAAGGCGGGCAGGTGTGGTTCAGCCGCTCCAACGACCCCAAGCGCAAGCTGCCAGGCACCTGGGAGATCAGTGAAACGCCCCAGGGCCGCCTGGCCTGCGTGAACACCGGGCGCGCCAACGCATTGGTTGAAGAGGCGCTGCGTGCCGGGGTTATCAGTGAGCTGGCCGGTTTCACCGCACTCAGGCGTGAAGTGGCGTATGGCGAAGAAGGCAGCCGCATCGATTTTCGCCTGGAGTTCGACACCGGCCCGGCCTATGTCGAAGTCAAGAGCGTGACCCTTGGCTACCCGGACACCGCGGTCGCGGCCTTCCCCGACGCCGTCACCCAGCGCGGTGCCAAGCACCTGCGTGAACTGGCGACGCTGGCTCGCCAAGGTGTGCGTGCGGTGCAGTTGTACTGCGTGAACCTGACCGGCGTTGACGCCGTGCGCCCGGCCGAGGAAATCGACGCGGGCTACGCCCAGGCCTTGCGCGCCGCCGTGGCTGAAGGCGTGGAGGTGCTGGCGTACGGCACCTACCTGGATGCCGAGCGTATCGTCATCGACCGCCCCTTGCCTGTACTGCTCAATTCTTGAGCCAGATGCCCTGGCTGTCTTCATGGCAGCCCAGGGCCTGCAGGCTGTCGCCCTCGCACGGCCCGGCCACGCATTCGCCGCTTTCTATCAGGAACAAAGCGCCATGATGGGCGCAGTGAATCAGGCTGGCGCTGTCATCAAGAAAGGCATCTGCAGCCCAGTTCAGTGGGATGCTGCGGTGTGGGCAGCGGTTGCGATAGAGGTACACCTGGCCCTGGCGGCGCACGCCGAACAGGTCGACGCCGTCTACGCTGAAGGCGCGGCTGTGGCCCTCGGCCAATGAGCTGGAGGTACAAAGGAAGTGCATGGCAAGGACGACTCGTGAAACACGTGATGGCTTGACGCTTCAATGCGAATAATTATCAAATTGCCCGCATTCGATGCGCCCGGCTGTCTATGGTGCGCAGTTCCGCCGCCCGCCACAAGGCGCGCGGCCCGCCTTCAGAAGGAAATCCGATGATGCGCCGTCCCGCTGCCCTGATCGCCCTGTGCGCAGGCCTTGTGCTGTCTACCCAGGCCCTGGCTGCCGAACTGCCGCAGCGATGGGTCAGCGCCGGTGGTGCGCTGAGCGAGTGGGTCACTGCGCTGGGCGGCGAATCACGCCTGGTCGGCGTCGATACCACCAGCCAGCACCCCGCATCGCTGAAGGCGCTGCCGAGCGTCGGCTATCAGCGCCAGTTGTCTGCCGAAGGTATTCTCAGCCTGCGCCCAGACGTACTGGTGGGCACCGAAGAAATGGGCCCGCCGCCGGTGTTGGCGCAGATTCGCAAGGCGGGTGTGCGGGTGGAGTTGTTCTCCAGCAAGGCCGAACTGGATGCGGTCGATCAGAACCTCAAGCACCTGGGCCAGTTGCTGGGTGCCGAGCCACAAGCCACCGCGTTGGCGGCGGGCTATCGTCAGCAGTTGGATGCGTTGCAGGCTCAGGTCAAACACGCTCAGGCAGGCCAGAAGGCGCCCGGGGTGTTGCTGCTGGTGGGCCATGCCGGTGCCAAGCCGCTGATTGCTGGGCAAGGCACTGCCGGCGATTGGCTGCTACGCCAGGCCGGGGCGCACAACCTGGCCGAGCATCAGGGTTACAAGAACTTCTCCAATGAGGCACTGGCGGCGCTGGACCCGGATGTAGTGGTGTTCTCCGACCGTGCGTTGGCCGACGAGCAGGCGCTGCAAGCGCTGCTGAAGGAAAACCCAGCGCTGGCGGCCTCCCGCGCCGTGCGTGAACAGCGCCTGGTGTCGCTCGACCCGACGCTGCTGGTTGGCGGCCTTGGGCCACGCCTGCCAGCGACCCTGCGCTCGTTGGCTGCCACCTTCTACCCGGCAGCCAAGGGCAGTTTCGCTCAATGAGACAACGCGTTCAGCCACGCACATTGATCATCTGCCTGAGCTTGCTGTGCCTGTTGGCGGTGTGGCTGTCCCTGGCCCTGGGGCCGGTCAGCCTGCCGCTGTTCGATACCTTGCGCGCTGGGCTGCGCTTGTTGGGGCTGCCGATCGCCGGTGATGGCCTGCAGCAGGCGGAAATGATCCTCGGCCAGATTCGCCTGCCGCGCACCTTGCTGGGGCTGGCGGTGGGGGCGGTGCTGGCGCTGTCCGGCGTGGCCATGCAGGGGCTGTTCCGCAACCCGTTGGCCGACCCAGGGCTGGTAGGCGTCGCCGCCGGGGCGGCAATGGGCGCTGCAGTGGCCATTGTCGGCGGCAGCTGGTTTGGCGGAATGCCGGAGGTGCTGGCGCCTTATCTGCTGTCGCTGTGCGCCTTCATTGGCGGGCTTGGGGTGACCGCGCTGGTCTATCGCCTGGGACGGCGCGATGGCCAGACCAATGTCGCCACGATGCTGCTGGCCGGCGTGGCCATGACCGCGCTGGGCGGCGCGGCGGTGGGGCTGTTCTCCTACCTGGCCGATGACGCCACCTTGCGCACCCTGACGTTTTGGAACCTGGGCAGCCTCAACGGTGCCAGTTACGAGCGGCTGTGGCCGCTGTTGATGGTGGCTACCGGCGTGGCGCTGTGGTTGCCGCGGCGCGCGCGGGCGCTGAATGCCTTGCTGCTGGGGGAGCCGGAGGCGCGGCACCTGGGTATCGAGGTAGAGCGGCTCAAGCGCGAATTGGTGTTCTGTACCGCGCTGGGTGTCGGCGCGGCGGTGGCGGCGGCGGGGCTGATCGGCTTCATCGGGCTGGTGGTGCCGCACCTGGTGCGCTTGCTGGCAGGGCCTGATCACCGTGTGGTGTTGCCGGCCTCGCTGTTGGCGGGCGGCGTACTGATGCTGTTTGCCGACCTGGCGGCACGGCTGGTGCTGGCGCCAGCCGAACTGCCGATCGGCATTGTCACTGCGTTTATCGGTGCGCCGTTTTTCCTGTTTCTGCTGATGCGAGGGCGCAGCTGATGTTGCAAGTCGAGGGCCTGCACCTGCGGCGGGGAAGCAACGAGGTACTCCACGACATCCACCTGCAATTGGCCCCAGGGCAGGTGGTGGGCGTGCTCGGCCCCAACGGCGCGGGCAAGAGCAGCTTGCTGGGGGTGCTGTGTGGCGAGCTGGCGCCCGGCCAGGGGCATGTGACCTTGCAGGGCCGGCCGTTGGCCGATTGGGCTGGCCAGGAGCGGGCCAGGCGCCTGGCGGTGTTGCCGCAAGTGTCCAGCCTGGGCTTCTCGTTCAGGGTCGAGGAAGTGGTGGGCATGGGGCGGATGCCGCATGGCAGTGGCCAGGTGCGCGACGCCGAGATCGTCGAAGCAGCCTTGCGTGCCGCGGATGCCTGGCACCTGCAGGGGCGCAGCTACCTGGCGCTGTCGGGCGGTGAGCGGCAGCGGGTGCACCTGGCGCGCGTGCTGGCCCAGCTGTGGCCAGGTGAGCAGGGGACTACGCTGTTGCTTGATGAGCCGACGTCGATGCTCGACCCACTGCATCAGCACACGACCCTGCAAGCGGTGCGCCGCTTTGCCGACCGAGGCGCTGCGGTGCTGGTGATCCTGCATGACCTGAACCTGGCGGCACGCTACTGTGACCGTATCCTGTTGCTTGAGCAGGGCCGCTGCCATGCCTTGGCCTCCCCCGACGAAGTGCTGACGCCTGGGGCATTGAAGGCGGTGTTCGGTATCGATGTGCTGGTACAGGCTCACCCGGAGCGTGGCCACCCGCTGATCATCACCCGCTAGGAGGCATTGCCGATGCGCCATCCACTGCTGTCCGGTTTATCGCTGTGCCTGGTGCTGGCGCTGGGCGGATGCCAGGCCAGCCTGCCGCCGTTACCGGGCTGGCAGAGTACTGAAGGGCGCGAACACGCGCAGTTGGGGCACATCAAGGATCTGGCCAGCGGCCAGCTCATCAGCCCGGAACAACTGGTCACGCAGCTGGCCGCTGCCCCGCGTGTGTTGGTAGGGGAGAAGCACGACAACCCTGACCACCACGCACTGCAGTTGTGGTTGTTGCAGGCCCTGCAGGGCCGGCGCGCTCAGGGCAGCCTGTTGATGGAGATGCTGCAGCCTGAGCAGCAGCCGCTGGTCGACAAACTTGAGGCTCAGCCACCGTTGCCCGCGGACTTGCCCAAGGCGTTAGCGTGGGAAGAAGGCTGGGACTGGCAGTTGTACGGGCCGTTGGTCACGCAGGCCTTGCAGCACGGCATCCCGCTGCTGGCCGCCAACCTTTCACCTGGGCAGATGCGCCACGCCTACCGGCACCCAGCTTCGTTACCGGGCGCACAGTCCAATGCGCCTAGGGTCAAGGCCGCGTTGCTTGAACAGGTGCGTGCCGGGCACTGCGGCTTGCTGCCGGAAAGCCAATTGCCGGCCATGCTTGCCGTTCAACAGCAGCGCGACCGGCAAATGGCAGAGCAGTTGCTGAAGGCGCCGCAGCCAGCCCTGCTATTGGCTGGCGCATACCACGTCCGCAAGGACCTGGGTGTGCCATTGCACTTGGTTGACCTGGGCGCGCAGGGCCGTAGCGTGGTCGTGTTGTTGGCCGAGGTCGGCGAGGAAGCCGAGGCGGGCATGGCCGATTATGTGTGGTACACGGCGGCGATGCCGGAGCAGGACTACTGCGCTCAACTGCGCAAGTAACGTTACGGGTATCGGCGTTGTCACCGCGCACGCGGTGCAGAACCGTCAGGCAAAAAAAGACCCGGCAAAGAGCCGGGTCAATAACCGTGATTAGCCTGATGAGGAGATAATCTGAGAGTCCGAACCAGGGGCTTTCAGTTTATCCAACCAGTCTCGCGACCAGTTGTGATAATCATAACGATTCTCATTTCGGAGTCAATCCCCTTCGTCGGTTTATTTCGCGTTTTTTTGCGCCGGGTTCTTCGCGTCCAACTGTTGATTGAGCGCTTCCTTGCGTTCGGTCGGCAAATCGTTCCAGTGCATGTCGAGCAAGGCACCTTCAATGGCGTACAACAGCACTTTGGAGGCCCGGAACCCTCGCGTTTTCACAGCTTGGTACGCACCCACCGCACCGAGCCGGCGCAAATCCGACGCGCTGTGGATGCCGGCCGCATGCAACCATTGCGCAGAAGTCTTGCCAAGATTCTTCAGATGCTGCAATTCATCGTTCATCGAGCCTCCTTGCGATGGCTGAACGGGTGTTGGGGGATAAATCGCGAGCAGGTCAGAGAGGAGTGTAGCGGGGGTTGGAAAATGCGCGGCCTTTTGCCATCGGGTGCGACGATTGGGGAGGGGAGCCGCCTTTTACGGCTCTATCGCCGGCAAGCCAGCTCCCACAGGGACACCACTGCCCTTGAGGCTTGTGGAACTCCTGTGGGAGCCGGCTTGCCGGCGATAAGCTGCAATGCTGACCTTACAGGCCCGGCAAGCGCTGGCGGATCTGGTCGATCACCTGGTCCATGCTGGCGCTTTCCTGCGTATCGACACGGGTGGCGTGCTGCAGTTCTGTGGCATCCAGCGGCTCACGGCTGGCCTGCTGAGCCTTGACCACCTCTAGGGTAGCGTCCGATGGGTCGGTTTTTTCCGCCTGGCGCTGCGCCAGCCAACTGGCGATCACCGCCTCCGGGGCTTGGCAGTCGAGGACCAGGAACGGCACGCCGGTCGCGCTGGCGACCTCTGCCGCCGCTTGGCGTTGAGCATGTTTCAGGTAGGTGGCATCGAGCACCACCGGGAAGCCGGCGCGCAGGATGGTGCCGGCCAGGTCGTGCAGGCGCTGATAGGTCGCGGCGCTGGCATCCTGGTCATAGATGCCGGCATCTTGCTGCCCAGATAGCGTTGCCTGCTGCTCGCCGAACAGGCGCTTGCGCTCCACGTCCGAACGCACACGCACGGCGCCCAGGGCTTCGACCAGGCGCATCGCCACGTGGCTCTTGCCCACCGCCGAGACGCCGTGGGTTATGGCCAGCAGGCGCGAAGGGATGGCGCTGTAGCTTTCTGCCAGGTTGGCATAGTTGCGGTAGGTGCGCAGGGTGGTGGCGCGCTGCACGCCATCGGCATCGGCGGGCATGCTGAACAGGGCGACCTTGGCGCGCACCAGGGCGCGGTAGGCCTTGTAGAAGTTGAGCACTTCCAGGCCCTCGTAGTCGCCGGTCAGCTCCAGGTACTGGCTGACGAAGCGGTGCGCCAGGCACTTGAGGCCGCGGTCTTCCAGGTCCATGGCCAGGAAGCCGGTATCGGCCCAGACATCGGTCATGCGGAACGGCTCGTTGAACTCGATGCAGTCGAAGATCACCACTTTGCCGTCGATCAGGGTGGCGTTGCCCAGGTGAATGTCACCGTGGCATTCGCGGGTGAAACCGTTGGCTTTGCGCGCTTCGAACAGGCCTTTGAGGCGCTCGAAACTGCTGCGCGCCCATGCCTGGAGGTTATCCAGTTGCAGCAGGTCGGCCTTGTCGCTGAGGAACGGACGGATCTGCTCGAAGTTCTGCTCGACCGGGGCCATCACGCTTTCAGGCGAGCCGTAAGGTTGCGCTGCCGGGACCTTGGGGGTCTGCAGATGGAATTCGGCGATCTGCCGGGCCATCTGGTCGATGTGCTCGGCGTTGAGCTCGCCATTGGCTTGCAGGGTGCTGAGCATCTGCCCCTGGGGGAACTGGCGCATTTTCAGGGCGTATTCGATTGCTACACCCTCACCGCCGATTTGCGGCGCTTCGGCGCTACCGGTGATCGGCAGCACGTCGAGGTACAGGCCGTCGGTCAGGCGCTGGTTCAGGCGCAATTCTTCGTTACAGAAATGCTCGCGCTGATCCAGCTGGGTGAAGTCGAGGAAGCCGAAGTTCATCGGCTTCTTGACCTTGTAGGCGTACTCGCCAGTGAGCAGGACCCATGAGATATGCGTCTCGATGAGTTGGAACCCATCCACGGGGTGAGGGTAGAGGGCCGGGTTCTGCAACGCAGTGATAAGAGCTTGGCTCACGGGAAATCCTTCCGGGGGCAGGGAATTCGAATGCGCCATTATGGTCAATGGTGCCGTCCCTGCATACCGCCGAGGGCGCCTGCCCAGCCTTTACAAAGTGCGTATAATCCGCCGCCATGACTCGAACTCGAAACGCTCGTACCCCTCAGAAACGCCCGACCGGCCGCTCTCGCGCCTGGCTGGGCTGGGCTTTGAAGCTCAGCCTGGTCGGCCTGGTGATCCTCGCCGGCTTCGCGGTTTACCTCGATGCTGTCGTCCAAGAGAAGTTCTCTGGCAAGCGTTGGACCATCCCGGCCAAGGTATACGCCCGGCCACTGGAGCTGTTCGTCGGCCAGAAGCTGAGCAAGAACGACTTCCTCACCGAACTCGATGCCCTGGGCTATCGCCGTGAAAGCGCGGCCAACGGCCCAGGTGCGGCCGCGGTCAACGGTAATACCGTCGACCTCAACACCCGTGGCTTCCAGTTCTACGAGGGGATGGAACCCGCGCAGTTCGTCCGCGTGCGCTTCTCTGGCGATTACGTGGCGGGGCTGGCCGGTGCCAATGGCGGCAAGCTCGACGTGGTGCGCCTGGAGCCGCTGATGATCGGCGGTATCTACCCGAAAAACCTCGAGGACCGGATCCTGATCAAAATCGATCAGGTGCCACCGTACCTGCTCGAAACCTTGGTCGCGACCGAAGACCGCGACTTCTACAGCCACTTTGGCGTGTCGCCCAAGTCCATCGCCCGTGCCGTATGGGTCAACACCTCGGCCGGCTCCATGCGCCAAGGCGGCAGTACCCTGACCCAGCAGTTGGTGAAGAACTTCTACCTCACCAGCGAACGCAGCCTCAGCCGCAAGCTGACCGAGGCCATGATGGCTGTGCTGCTGGAGCTGCATTACGACAAGCGTGAAATCCTCGAGGCCTACCTCAACGAGGTGTTCGTCGGCCAGGACGGCCAACGCGCGGTGCATGGCTTCGGCCTGGCCAGCCAGTTCTTCTTCAGCCAGCCGCTGTCGGAGCTCAAGCTGCACCAGATCGCCTTGCTGGTGGGCATGGTCAAGGGGCCGTCCTACTACAACCCGCGGCGTTATCCTGACCGCGCCCTGGCCCGCCGTAACCTGGTGCTCGACCTGCTGGCCGAGCAGGGCGTGGCGAGCAAGGACGTGATCGAGGCGGCGAAGAAGATGCCATTGGGTGTGACCAAGCGCGGCAGCCTGGCGGACAGCTCGTTCCCAGCCTTCCTCGACTTGGTCAAACGCCAGTTGCGCCAAGACTACCGCGACGAAGACTTGACCGAAGAAGGCCTGCGCATCTTCACCAGTTTCGACCCGATCCTGCAGATGAAGGCCGAAACCTCCATGAACGAGACGTTCAAGCGCCTGGCCGGGCGCAAGGGCGCTGACGAGGTCGAGTCGGCGATGGTCGTGACCAACCCGGAAACCGGCGAGGTGCAAGCGCTGATCGGCAGCCGCCAGTCGGGCTTTGCCGGCTTCAACCGCGCCATCGACGCGGTGCGGCCGATTGGCTCGCTGGTCAAGCCGGCGGTGTACCTGACCGCGCTGGAACAGCCGAGCAAGTACACCCTGACCAGCTGGGTGCAGGACGAGCCGTTCTCGGTCAAAGGCGCCAACGGCCAGATCTGGCGCCCGCAGAACTACGACCGTCGTCCGCATGGCACCATTTACCTGTATCAAGGCCTGGCCAACTCCTACAACCTGTCGACCGCCAAGCTCGGCCTGGAAGTGGGTGTGCCCAACGTGATCAAGACCATCGGTCGGCTGGGGGTGAATGTCGACTGGCCAGCCTTCCCAGCGATGCTGCTGGGGGCAGGTGGCATGTCGCCGATGCAGGTCGCGACCATGTACCAGACCATTGCCAATGGTGGCTTCAACACGCCGATGCGCGGTATCCGCAGCGTGTTGACGGCCGAGGGTGAGCCGCTCAAGCGCTACCCGTTCCAGATCCAGCAGACCTTCGACCCAGGGTCCATCTACCTGGTGCAAAACGCCATGCAGCGGGTGATGCGCGAAGGTACCGGCCGTTCGGTGTACAACGTGTTGCCGCGTTCGCTGACCCTGGCCGGCAAGACCGGTACCAGTAACGACTCGCGCGACAGCTGGTTCTCCGGCTTTAGCCAGGACCTGCTGGCCGTGGTGTGGATGGGCCGCGACGATAACGGCAAGACGCCGTTCACCGGTGCCACCGGCGCCCTGCAGGTGTGGACCAGCTTCATGAAGAAGGCCGACCCGCTGCCGCTGGACATGCCGCAACCGGACAACGTCGTGCAAGCCTGGATCGACCCGTACAGCGGCCAAGGCTCTGACGGTAGCTGTCCGGGAGCCGTGCAGATGCCGTATATTCGCGGAAGCGAACCGCCCGCCGGCGCAGCCTGTGGCGGTGAGCAGAATCCGGCAGAATCGGTCATGGACTGGGTCAAAGGCTGGATGAATTAAGCACGAGCTGCATTGATGAGGTGTGAAGTGAATAAGTGGCTGTTTCCTGCCTTGACGGCGTTGGTTGTGCTCCAGGGTTGCTCCAGCGTCCAGCGTGGCAATATCCCGGTGGTCGACTCGAGCACCCGCGTGTCCAACAGTGAACGCGTAACGGCCAACCGCTCGGCGGCTGGCATGAACAGCGGCACCTCACAAGCGCAGTCGCTGCCTGAGGATTCGGGCGTGACGGTGATGATCCCGCAGGGCGCCGGTGCCTCGAGCATCCAGACGTTCCCGGCCGGTAATGGGGCGGCGCCGATCAGCACCGCGCCGATTACCCCGGGCCCGATCTCGACCGGGCCGATGACCACCAACCCGAACCCGATCGCCGACGAGCCGTTCGATATCGCCTCGATGAACAGCACGCCGAAAGCCAGCAGTGCGCCGACCGGCATCCCGCGCAGCGGTGGCGCATCTGGCGGCCTGTCGGCCGACGAGCAGCTGGATGGGCCTGTACTGGCGCTGTTGACCACTGCCCAGCAACAGCAGGTCAGTGGTGATTTCAACGGTGCCTCGTCTAGCCTGGAGCGTGCCCAGCGTATCGCCCCGCGCGAGCCGCAGGTGCTGTTCCGCCTGGCCCAGGTGCGTTTGTCCCAGGGCGATGCAGCGCAGGCCGAGCAGTTGGCTCGCCGCGCCCTGACCTACGCCAATGGCCGCCCCGACCTGCAGGCCGAACTGTGGAACACCATTGCCCAGTGCCGTGAAAAGCAAGGTGACAGTGCCGGTGCGGCGCTGGCGCGGCAGAAGGCCCGAGTGAATTCCTGATGATCGAGCAACGCATTCTGGACATCGCCGACCACCTGCTGCTGATCGAGCGTGAGTTGAAGGTGCAAGGCTGGTGGGACGATGAGCCGCCCAGCGATGAAGCGCTGGAAAGCACTGTGCCCTTCGCGGTCGATACGATGACCCTGGAGCAGTGGCTGCAATGGATCTTCCTGCCCCGCATGAAGATCATCATCGAGCTCGGCCACCCGCTGCCCAGTGCCTCGGGCATCCTGGTGATGGCTGAAACGGTGTTCACCGATCGCCCGGAGCAGAGTCGCGAGCTACGGCGCCTGCTAGCAGAGTTCGATCAATTGATCGCTTCTGGAGCCTGATTTCTTCTCTTTTTCCTTCAAGGGCCGCAGATTGTGGCCCTTTTTTATGGAAATCTTCTTAATTCTGCTGCTGCTATCCTTTTTAGTGGTGGCAGGAATTCATCTTGAGGAAAAATTGGCAATAATTTTTCTTGACTTGTAGCCGCCAAATCACAAGAATCCAACTTCCGCTGTAGAGGGACTGCCAGAAGCAGACCCGCTAAGCAGATCATGAGGCGCACACCCGCGCCGACCTGTTACACCCCGCAACGCGTTACCTCGCGCTGGGTGGGAAAACCCCGCAACACTCTGGGGCGCTCCCAATACTTGCTCAGTCAGTGCTGACGTTCGCTCATGCTCTGCTTGGCAGTAAACCTATTAAGACCCGTCCACTAGGGACGGTATTCTGGCGTTTTAGAGGTGAACAACGTGGAGCTTTTATCTGGCGCTGAGATGGTCGTCCGCTTCTTGCGTGACGAAGGCGTTAAGCACATCTACGGGTACCCTGGCGGTGCTCTCCTTCATGTTTACGATGCCCTGTTCAAGGAACCGGAAGTCGAACACATCCTGGTTCGTCACGAACAGGCTGCAACCCATATGGCGGACGGCTACGCCCGTGCCACCGGCAAGGCCGGTGTGGTGCTGGTAACCTCCGGCCCGGGTGCGACCAATGCCATTACCGGCATTGCCACCGCCTACATGGATTCGATTCCGATGGTCATTCTGTCCGGCCAGGTGCCTAGCACCATGGTGGGTACCGATGCCTTCCAGGAAACCGACATGATTGGCATCTCGCGGCCGATCGTGAAGCACAGCTTCATGATCAAAAACGCCACCGAGATCCCAGAAGTTCTGAAAAAAGCCTTCTACCTGGCGCAATCCGGCCGTCCTGGCCCGGTCGTGGTCGACATTCCAAAAGATATGACCAACCCGGCCGAGAAGTTCGAATACGTCTACCCGAAGAAGGTCAAGCTGCGCTCCTACAGTCCGGCGGTCCGTGGCCACTCCGGCCAGATCCGCAAGGCCGCCGAGATGCTGCTGGCGGCCAAGCGCCCGATCGTTTACGCCGGCGGCGGCGTGATTCTGGGTGGCGGCTCCGAAGCCCTGACCGAAATCGCCAAATCGCTGAACCTGCCGGTTACCAATACCCTCATGGGTCTGGGTGGCTTCCCGGGTACTGACCGTCAGTTCCTCGGCATGCTCGGCATGCACGGCAGCTTCACGGCCAACATGGCCATGCACAATGCTGACGTCATCTTTGCCGTCGGTGCGCGTTTCGATGACCGTGTGGTCAACGGCCCGGCCAAGTTCTGCCCGAATGCCAAGATCATCCACATCGACATCGACCCTGCGTCGATTTCCAAGATGATCAAGGCCGACGTGCCTATCGTTGGCCCAGTCGACAGCGTCTTGACCGAGATGCTCGGCATCCTCAAGGAAATCGGCGAGCAGCCTGACAAGGCCGCCGCAGAAGCCTGGTGGAAGCAGATCGATGAATGGCGTGGCGACGGCGACCTGTTCCCTTACAACAAAGGTGATGGCAGCGTCATCAAGCCGCAGACCGTGATCGAAACCCTGTGCGAAGTGACCAAAGGCGATGCCTTTGTTACCTCCGACGTGGGCCAGCACCAGATGTTCGCGGCGCAGTACTACCGCTTCAACAAGCCGAACCGCTGGATCAACTCCGGTGGCCTGGGCACCATGGGCTTCGGTTTCCCGGCGGCGATGGGCGTCAAGCTCAACTTCCCGGACCAGGACGTGGCGTGCGTGACCGGCGAAGGCAGTATCCAGATGAACATCCAGGAACTGTCCACCTGCATGCAGTACGGCCTGCCGGTGAAAATCGTCAACCTGAACAACGGCGTGCTGGGCATGGTCCGCCAGTGGCAGGACATGGCGTACAACGGCCGTCACTCGCACTCCTATGTCGAGTCGCTGCCTGACTTCATCAAGCTGGCCGAGGCCTATGGTCATGTGGGTATCCGCATCACCAGCCTGAAAGACCTCAAGCCGAAGCTGGAAGAGGCATTCGCGATGAAAGACCGTCTGGTGTTCATCGACATCGCGGTTGACCGTACCGAGCACGTCTATCCGATGCAGATCAAGGATGGCTCGATGCGTGACATGTGGCTGAGCAAGACGGAGCGTACCTGATATGCGGCACATCATTTCCTTGCTGCTGGAAAACGAACCCGGTGCCTTGTCTCGCGTCGTTGGCCTGTTCTCCCAGCGTAACTACAACATTGAAAGCCTGACCGTGGCGCCGACCGAAGACCCGACCTTGTCGCGTCTGACGCTGACCACCGTTGGCCATGACGAAGTGATCGAACAGATCACCAAGAACCTGAACAAGCTTGTCGAAGTGGTAAAGCTTGTCGACCTGTCGGAAAGTGCTCACATCGAGCGTGAACTGATGCTGGTCAAGGTCAAGGCCACCGGAGCCCAGCGGGCCGAGATCAAGCGCACCACGGACATTTTCCGTGGCCAGATCGTCGATGTGACCGCCAGTGTGTACACCGTGCAACTGAGCGGCACCAGCGACAAACTGGACAGCTTCATCCAGGCCATCGGCACCGCATCGATTCTCGAAACCGTGCGCAGTGGCGTCACCGGCATTGCCCGTGGCGACAAAGTGCTCAGCATCTAAATTCAAAAATTAGCGATGGCTCCGCAGGGGCCGAGATATAACCAGGGGTATTTTCATGAAAGTTTTCTACGATAAAGACTGCGACCTTTCCATCATCCAGGGTAAGAAAGTCGCCATCATCGGTTACGGTTCCCAAGGCCACGCCCAGGCGTGCAACCTGAAAGACTCCGGTGTAGACGTTACCGTCGGTCTGCGTAAAGGCTCGGCCACCGTTGCCAAGGCAGAAGCCCACGGCCTGAAAGTGGCCGACGTGGCTACCGCTGTCGCTGCTGCCGACCTGGTCATGATCCTGACTCCGGACGAGTTCCAAGGCGCTCTGTACAAGAACGAGATCGAGCCGAACATCAAGAAAGGCGCAACCCTGGCCTTCTCCCACGGCTTCTCGATCCACTACAACCAAGTCGTGCCACGTGCCGACCTCGACGTGATCATGATCGCGCCGAAAGCCCCGGGCCACACCGTGCGCTCCGAGTTCGTCAAAGGCGGCGGCATCCCTGACCTGATCGCTATCTACCAGGACGCTTCGGGCAACGCCAAGAACGTTGCGCTGTCCTACGCCGCAGGCGTGGGCGGCGGCCGTACCGGCATCATCGAAACCACCTTCAAGGACGAGACTGAAACCGACCTGTTCGGCGAGCAGGCTGTTCTGTGCGGCGGTACCGTCGAGCTGGTCAAAGCCGGTTTCGAAACCCTGGTTGAAGCGGGCTACGCGCCAGAAATGGCCTACTTCGAGTGCCTGCACGAGCTGAAGTTGATCGTTGACCTCATGTACGAAGGCGGTATCGCCAACATGAACTACTCGATCTCCAACAACGCCGAGTACGGTGAGTACGTCACCGGCCCAGAAGTCATCAACGAAGAATCCCGCAAGGCCATGCGCAACGCTCTGAAGCGCATCCAGGACGGCGAGTACGCGAAGATGTTCATCTCCGAAGGTGCTACCAACTACCCATCGATGACCGCCAAGCGTCGTAACAACGCTGCCCACGGCATTGAAATCATCGGCGAGCAACTGCGTTCGATGATGCCTTGGATCTCGGCGAACAAGATCGTCGACAAAGCCAAGAACTAAGTTTCTTGCAACATGAAAAACGCGGCTTCGGCCGCGTTTTTTCGTTTAGGCAGCCGGCATCTGGTATAAAGCAGACCAGTGGCCTGCCGTCAGAACCTGTTTCGCAGGCCCGTGTCGAACATATTCCACCCTGTTGCAAGGTACCCTACATGAGCGAACGTCCCGAAGAGCCGAACAAGCCCTCCGACGCCGAAAGCCTGCTACCTGTCGATGAGCACATTGAAGAGGGCCATGACGCCGAAGGGCGCAAGGTCCGGCATCGCGGCATCTATCTGCTTCCTAACCTGTTCACCACCGCCAACCTGTTCGCCGGCTTCTACTCCATCATCAACTCGATGAGCGCGCAGAGCGCGTTGAGTGCTGGCGACCCGCGCGAGGCAAGCAAGTACTTCGCCTTTGCCGCCATCGCCATCTTCGTCGCCATGGTGCTCGACGGCCTGGACGGCCGTGTGGCTCGCATGACCAATACCCAAAGCGCCTTCGGGGCCGAGTACGACTCGCTGTCGGACATGGTCGCCTTTGGTGTTGCCCCGGCGTTGCTGGCCTTTGGCTGGGCGTTGGGTGACATGGGCAAGGTCGGCTGGATGGTTGCCTTCATCTATGTGGCTGGCGCTGCTTTGCGCCTGGCGCGCTTCAATACCCAGGTGGGCACCGCCGACAAGCGTTACTTCATCGGCCTGGCCAGCCCGGCGGCTGCAGGTGTGGTCGCGGGCACCGTGTGGGCCTTCAGTGACTACGGTATCCAGGGCTCCAAGCTGTCGTTCCTGGTGGCGCTGCTGGTAGCGGCGGCTGGCATGTTGATGGTCAGCAACATCAAGTACAACAGCTTCAAGGAACTCGACCTCAAAGGGCGTGTGCCGTTCGTGGCCATCCTGGCGGTGGTCCTGGTGTTCGCGGTGGTATTCAGCGACCCGCCCCGCATCCTGCTGCTGATCTTCCTTGCCTACGCGGCTTCGGGGCCGATCCAGTTCTTGCTGCGGTCTCGCCGTCGCAAGTCGTGACAATGATTTAATGATGGAATAACCCTCCGGCTCCATAGTCTTACTGGTACATCCGTTATCCAGTGCTATGGAGCCGTCCATGCTCATCAAGCTTCCCAGGTCATCCGAGTGCAAGGCGTCGGAGATCACGCCCGAAGGTCTCT
This sequence comes from Pseudomonas sp. DCB_AW, assembly GCF_026240895.1. Lineage (NCBI taxonomy): Bacteria > Pseudomonadati > Pseudomonadota > Gammaproteobacteria > Pseudomonadales > Pseudomonadaceae > Pseudomonas > Pseudomonas sp. DCB_AW. Next base: position 1,717 of record NZ_JAPFCE010000025.1, on the reverse strand, counting down.
ATCTTTCTCGTCGCACCGTGCTCGGTGGCTCGCTGGCGGGCCTTGCCCTGGGCGCGCTACCGAGCCTGGGGCATGCCGCCGAGGTCAGTCGCTACGCCGATGTCGAGGCGGGCGCTGCACCCGCCTGGTTCAGTGACAAGCTTGCGGCGACGCGGTGGCAGGCGGTAACGGTCAAGGATGAGGCGATTACCCCCTTCAAGGACGCGACCCACTACAACAACTTCTATGAGTTCGGGCCCGACAAGGGTGACCCGGCTGCCAATGGCGGCAGCTTGCAGACCGAGCCTTGGTCTGTGGTGATCGATGGTGAGGTCGGCAAGCCCGGGCGCTATGCCCTGGAAGACTTCGTCAAACCTTATCAGCTCGAAGAGCGCATCTACCGGTTGCGCTGTGTCGAGGCGTGGTCGATGGTCATCCCCTGGCTTGGCTTCCCGCTGGCGCAAGTACTCAAGCAAGTGGAACCGACATCCAACGCGCGCTACGTGCGCTTCGAAACATTGAAAGACCCACAGCATATGCCAGGGCAACGCTCAGGCTTCGCCTTGATCGACTGGCCCTATAGAGAAGGGCTGCGCCTGGATGAGGCCATGCACCCGTTGGCGATTCTGGCGGTGGGTATGTATGGCCGCGAGCTGGCCAACCAGAATGGCGCGCCGTTGCGCTTGGTGGTGCCATGGAAGTACGGGTTCAAGAGCATCAAGTCGATCGTGCGGATCAGCCTGGTGGCCGAGCGCCCGCAAACGACCTGGGAGGGGCTGGCGCCAGATGAGTATGGCTTCTATGCCAACGTTAACCCCGAGGTCGATCACCCGCGTTGGACCCAAGCGCGTGAGCGGCGCCTGCCAAGTGGTCTGTTCAGCCCCAACGTACGCCCAACGCAAATGTTCAACGGCTACGCCGACGAGGTGGCTTCGCTGTATGCCGGCCTCGACCTGCGGAAGAACTATTGATGCGCTATCCCTGGTTGCGCCTGGCCATCTTTATAGTGGGGTGTGTGCTGCCACTCTGGTGGTTGTATGAGGCTGCGATGAACCTGCTGGGGCCGGACCCAGGGAAGATCCTGATGGACCGGCTGGGGTTGGGCGCGCTGACGTACCTGCTGGTGACCTTGAGCATGACGCCGTTGCAGCGGCTGACAGGGTGGTCGGGCTGGATCGTCGTGCGCCGCCAACTGGGGTTGTGGTGTTTTGCCTACATCGTGCTGCACATCCTTTGTTACCTCTTCTTTATTCTGGGGCTGGACTGGGGGCAGTTCGCTGTCGAGCTGCGTAAGCGGCCCTACATTATTGTGGGGGCGCTTGGCTTCCTCGGGTTGTTGGCGCTGGCGGTAACCTCGAATCGGTATAGCCAGCGCCGGCTGGGTGCGCGGTGGAAGAAGCTGCATAAGCTGGTGTATGTGATTCTCGGCCTGGGGCTGCTGCATTTCCTGTGGATCGTGCGCTCAGATCTGCGCGAGTGGGCTATCTATGCCGGCATTGGTGCCGTGTTGATGGCGCTGCGTATTCCTGCAGTTGCACGGCGTGTTCCTCGGGTGATCAGCAAGCGGGGGAGGGTGGTGTGAAACATTGTTGAAATAAAGGGTTGACGGGATTTCGAATCCCCTTATAATGCGCCCCACTTCCAGCGTGATTGGAACGAGAAACTCCTTGAGTATCAACGAGTTAATCGATTCAGGTAGTGTTGTAAGGGCTTCGATCGAAAGATCGTCAGCGGTTGA